>JANQFN010000104.1 GCA_028277825.1 Desulfarculaceae bacterium | reverse complement strand
TGATCACCGCGCCGCTGCCCGAAGACTTCCGGGCGGTCTTGAGGGCCCTGGAGGCGGAGCATGCTTAGGGTGGGGCTCACCGGCGGCATCGCCAGCGGCAAGTCCACCGTGGCCGCCATGCTTGAAAGTTTGGGCGCCCACCTGGTGGACAGCGACGTCCTGGCCCGGCAGGTGGTGGCCCCTGGCTCGGAGGGTCTCAAAGAGATAGAGGACGCCTTCGGCCCCGGGGTGGTTGGCCCCGGCGGGGCCCTGGACCGGGCGGCCTTGCGCCAGGTGGTGTTCAACGACGCGGCCAAACGGGAGGAGCTGAACAACATCGTACACCCCAAGATCAGGGCCCTGGCGGCCAAGGCCCTGGAGCGCCTGGCCGTCGCGAACCCGGCCGGGGTGGCCGTGGTGGACGTGCCCCTGTTGTTCGAGGTGGGCTGGAGCGGAGGCTATGACTGCACCGTGGTGGTCTATGTGCCGCCGGCAATGCAAATAAAGCGCCTGATGGCCCGCGATGGCGTGGATGAAACGGCGGCCGAGGCCGCCTTGAGGGCCCAGTTGCCCATTGAGGACAAGCGGAGACGAGCGGATTTTTTGGTTGACAACTCGGGGTCGGTAGCAGAAACTCGGAAGCAGGTGAAGGAATTGTGGGTCCGCCTGAAGGGACTGGCTGCCTCCACCGATTCCCGGAAGAATACCGATCCCAGCTGATCCCGAACAATTCTCGTGGGGCCTATATTTCTTGGGAAGGAGTCCAAGCACCCGCGAGCCTCATTGCCAAAAGGACAGCCGCCTCCACAAGCACCTTTAAGGAAATCTTATAAGGCCAATCACTAGTCAGACGCAGGCAACAGGGCCATTACCGGGGGGAATCACCCGGCCTGCTCTCAATATAGCGCTGGAAGCCCCAAGCTAGGCGGCCGGCGGACATTATCCCAGCAAGCAAGGTAGTTAAGCAGACCATGGCGGAAAAGAACAATCGCAGCTACGACAGGCGGGGCTCCAGGCCCCCGAGACGCAATCAGAATAGCGGCGGCCGGGCCGGGGGGCGCGGCAGGCCCAACGGGGAGCCCAAATCCAACGGCGCCGCCCCGGCGCCCGGCGGCGGGGGCAGCATGAACATCGTGCAGCTCAAGGAGAAACCCATCGCCGAGTTGACCTCCATGGCGCGGGACTTCAACATCGAGGGCGCGGCGGGCATGCGCAAGCAGGACCTGATATTCGCCCTGCTCACCTCCCAGGCCGAACGCAACGGGGCCATCTACGGCCTGGGCACCCTGGAGATTCTGCCCGACGGCTTCGGTTTCCTGCGCGCACCGGATTACAACTACCTGCCCGGTCCGGACGACATCTACGTATCGCCCTCCCAGATCCGCCGCTTCAACCTGCGCACCGGCGACACCATCAGCGGGCAGATTCGGCCGCCCAAGGAGGGCGAGCGCTACTTCGCCCTGTTGAAGGTGGAGGACATCAACCACGAGCCGCCCGAGGTGGCCCGGGACAAGATCCTGTTCGACAACCTGGTTCCCCTGTACCCCGACGAACGCCTGCAACTGGAGGTGGAGGGCCAGTCCAAGAACTACTCGGCCCGGGTCATGGACCAGATGACCCCCATCGGCAAGGGCCAGCGCGGCCTGATCGTGGCCCCGCCCCGCACCGGCAAGACCATGCTCTTGCAAAACATCGCCAACTCCCTGGCCGTGAACCACCCGGAGGTGGTGTTGATCGTCCTGCTGATTGACGAGCGGCCCGAGGAGGTGACCGACATGCAGCGCTCGGTCAAGGGCGAGGTGATTTCCTCCACCTTTGACGAGCCGGCCCAGCGCCACGTGCAGGTGGCCGAGATGGTGATCGAAAAGGCCAAGCGCCTGGTGGAGCACAAGCGCGACGTGGTGATCCTCTTGGACTCTATCACCCGCCTGGCCCGGGCCTACAACACCGTGGTGCCCCCCAGCGGCAAGATCCTCTCCGGCGGCGTGGACTCCAACGCCCTGCACCGGCCCAAGCGCTTTTTCGGCGCGGCCCGCAACATCGAAGAAGGCGGCTCACTCACCATCATCGCCACCGCCCTGATCGACACCGGCAGCCGCATGGATGAAGTCATCTTCGAAGAGTTCAAGGGTACGGGCAACATGGAGATCCACTTGGACCGCAAGCTGGCCGACAAGCGGGTCTTCCCGGCGATCGACATTAACCGCTCCGGCACCCGCAAGGAAGAGCTCTTGTTGCCCGAGGCGGATTTGAACCGCATTTGGATCCTGAGAAAGCTTTTGGGCCCCTTGACCCCGGTGGATTCCATGGAGTTCTTCCTGGAAAAGATGCAGGGCACCAAGAGCAACGCCGAATTCCTTGATTCCATGAGCCGGTAGCTCTAACCAGTTTGGAGTACTTGCAAAATCTCTGTGCAGCGTTATACTTCTTTGCGCTGTAAATATGCTCCAAGGAGATAGTCATGAAAGAGGGTATTCACCCTGAGTTCAAATCGGTGGGCGTGCGTTGCGCCTGCGGCAACGAGTTCACCTCCTTTTCCACCAAGGACGAGATCCGGGTGGAGATATGCTCCCAGTGCCACCCCTTTTTCACCGGCAAGCAAAAGCTGGTGGACTCGGCCGGTAGGGTGGAGCGCTTCTACAAGAAGTACTCCCACTTAGACGAGTACAAGGGCAAGGCCGACGAGCTCAAGGCCCAGCGCCTGGCCGAGGCCGACGTGGATGAAGAGGAAGAGACCTCCTAGCCGGCTACTGGAGGCGTATTTATGAATCCGGCCAAGGTGGGCGGCCAGGCGGTGATCGAAGGGGTCATGATGAAGGCCCCCTCGCGCCTCTGCGTGGCCGTGCGCCGGCCCTCCGGCGAAATCCTGGTCAAAAACGATCCCCTGAACTCACTGGCCTCGCGCTGGCCCGCCCTGGGCTGGCCTTTCCTACGCGGCCCGGTGGTCCTGGGCGAGACCCTGGTGCAGGGCATGAAGGCCCTGTCTTTCTCGGCCCAGCAAGCCCTGGAGGAAGAGGGCGAGGAACTGGGCTCCTGGGCCCTGTTGGGCACCCTGTTGTTCGCCATCGCCGCCGGTCTGGGCCTGTTCGTGGCCGTACCCCACCTGGCCTCCCTGTTTTTGGGCAAGGTGATCCCCGGCGGCTACACCACTGAGAGCTTCTGGTTCCACCTGGTGGACGGCATGATCAAGGTGGCCATCTTCGGGGCCTATCTCTGGATCATATCCCTGCTCAGAGACATACGGCGGGTGTTCGAATATCACGGTGCGGAGCACAAGGCCATCTATTGCTACGAGGACGGCTCCGAATTGACCGTGGAGGCGGCCAAGGTCTATCCCCGGCTGCACCCCCGCTGCGGCACCGCCTTTTTGCTGGTGGTGCTGGTGGTCTCCATATTGATCTTCGCCATATTCCTGCCGCTCTTGCCCCGCCTGGCCGCCTCCGGTTGGCTCAACCAGGCGCTTTTGATCGGCCTGAAGATTTTGTTGATGCTGCCCATCGCCGGCATCTCCTATGAGGTGATCCGCCTGGCCGGCAACAGACAGGGCCAGGGGTTCTGGGACGCCCTGATCTGGCCCGGCCTGCAGTTGCAGCGCCTGACCACCCGCGAGCCCTCCGACGACCAGATCGAGATCGCCCTGGCCGCGCTCAAGGCCGCCACCAACACCAGCTCGGATGAGGGCCCCAGCCTCTGCGTCCTTTAGCCCGGCTCACCCTACTTAAGTAAGGCAAACCATGCCGCTTCGTCCTGAATTGAAAAACAAGCTCGATGAGTTATCCCTGCGCTTTAAAGAGGTGGAAGAAAGCCTGGCCGACCCCGAGGTGTTGGGCAACCCCGAGCTTTACCAGAAAACCGCCAAGGAGCACTCGGACCTGAGCCGCCTGGTGGGAGCCTATCAGGAATACAGTGGCCTGGAGCAAGAGGTAGAGGACAACAGCCTGCTCTTGGCAGAAGACGACGCCGAACTGGTGGAGATGGCCCGCGCCGAGATCGAACAGGCCCAAGAGAAGCTGCCCGCCCTGGAAGAAAAGATCAACCTGCTGCTGCTGCCCAAAGACCCCAACGACGAAAAGAACGTGATCCTGGAGATTAGGGCCGGCACCGGCGGCGACGAGGCCGCCCTGTTCGCGGCCGATCTTTTGCGCATGTATTTGCGTTTTGCCGAGTTGAACAAGTGGCAGCACGAGATCATGAACTCCCACCCCACCGACGGCGGGGGCTTCAAAGAGGTCATCGTGGAGATCTCGGGGCAGGGCGCCTACAGCCAGCTTAAGTACGAGTCCGGGGTGCACCGGGTGCAGCGGGTGCCCACCACCGAGAGCCAGGGACGCATCCACACCTCGGCGGTCACCGTGGCGGTGATGCCCGAGGCCGAGGACGTGGAGGTGGACATCAACCCGGAGGATTTGCGCATCGACTTCTTCCGCTCCTCCGGCCCCGGCGGCCAGCATGTGAACACCACCGACTCAGCGGTGCGCATCACCCATCTGCCCACTAACCTGGTGGTCTCCTGCCAGGATGAAAAGAGTCAGCACAAGAACAAGGCCAAGGCCATGAAGGTGCTCCGGGCCCGGCTGTATGAAAAAATGCAGGAAGAGCAGCAGGCCGAGCTGGCCGCCACCCGGCGCTCCATGGTAGGCAGCGGCGACCGTTCCGAGCGCATCCGCACCTACAACTTCCCGCAGGGGAGGGTCACCGACCACCGCATCGGCCTGACCCTGTACAAGTTGGAGCCG
>JANQFN010000283.1 GCA_028277825.1 Desulfarculaceae bacterium | reverse complement strand
TGGTGCAGGGCTTGAGCACCTTGCGCCAGTTGCTGCTGCGCCTGATCCTGGCCCCTGCCCAGCTGGGGGTGTGGAACTTTTCCCTGATGTCCTCGGAGGTGGCCAACACCTTTGAGTTGGGCCTGCATGCGGCCGCCTTCCGGGATCTGCCCATGCGCCTGGGGCGCGATGAGCCGGTGGGATTGGCCGCGGCCCGGGCCACCTATTTCTGGTCTTCCCTGGCCTGGGGACTGGTCCTGGCCCTGGGGCCCCTGGCCTACTGGCTGCTGGGCGAGGGGGGGCCTGATTCTTACCGGGGGGCCAGCTTGGCGGCCGCTGCCTGCCTGGTCTTTTTAAACACGATCATCATCGCCTTCACCACCATCTATCAGACTAGCCAGGCCTACGGCAGCCTGGCCGTGGTGCAAGGGATCATCGGCCTTTCCTCCATCGGCTTCATGGTGGGGGGGGCCTGGCTGGCCGGGATAGCCGGCATTCTGGTGGGCGGAGTGGCCGGCTTCGTTTTCGGCGGGGCGGTTTTTGTCTGGCGCTCCCGGCACGACGGCCTCTGGCCTCACCTGGCTTGGGGCTGGCCCCAGCTCAAAGGTCTTTTAAAGGTGGGCCTGCCCCTGAGGCTGGTGGACTACCCCCAGAACCTGATGTTCTTGCTGGACGTGCTGTTTGTCACCCGCTTTCTGGGGGTGGAGGCCCTGGCCATCTACGTGACCGCCAAGACTATCCTTACCCAGCTCACCGAGTTGCTGGGCCGTGGGGGAATAGTGGTACTGACCCGCTTTTTCGCCGTGGCGGCCGATCCCGCCAAGCGGGGCCGGGCTGGATTTGAGATCCGCATGTACCTGCTGCTGCAGCATCTGCTGCTGTTTCCCCTGGTCCTGCCCACGGTCTATTTCACGGTGGGCTTTTTGGTCAACAGCATCATGCCCTCCTACGCCCCCGCCCTGCCGGTTTTGGCCCCCTTGCTGCTGGTGATCTACTTCGTTCCCCAGACTTCCCTGGTGCGCAACGTCTGGGTGCTGGAAAAGAAGATGCTCTCCCTGGGCCTGTCCAATCTCTTCGGTCTGGCAGCCGTAGCCGGCGGCCTGTACCTGGCGCATCACACCGGCCGGCCCGACCTGCCGGTGGTGGCCCTGGCGGTGCTGGCCGGCTACGGGGCTTATAACCTCTACGTGATGATCCTGGCCGGGGGCCAGCTATGGCCGGCCCGGGGGGTGGTCAAGGCCATCGGGGCCAGCTATGGAGGGCTGCTCCACACCGCCGGAGTGATGCTGGGGGTGATTTGGCTGGGCCTGGAGCCCGGGGCGGGTTGGCCGGGGCTGGCCGCCCTGCTCAAGGCCCTGGTCCTGGCCTGGCTGGTCACCCTCCCCCTGGCTGCGGGGGCCCTCTTGACCGTGGCTGGCCGGCCGGCCCTGTTCAGCCGCCTGTCCTTGGGCCAGCGCTGGCGCCTGGTCAAGGAGCGCATCGGCGCGGACGGAGAGGACGGAGGCAATCTTTTGTGAGGCTTGTCCGGGTGCGAAATGGCGGATAAGATGTCGATCCAGAGAATGACAACCCAACCAGGCAATCATCAGCAGTAAACACACATGTACATTCTTGGCATATCCGCCTTTTATCATGACTCGGCCGCCGCCCTGTTGGACGACGGCCGCATCGTGGCCGCGGCCCAAGAGGAGCGCTTTTCCCGGATCAAGCACGATCACCGCTTTCCCGGCCAGGCGGTGGCCTATTGCCTGGCCGAGGCCGGCATCAACGCCGCCGATCTGGACCTGGTGGCCTTTTACGACAAACCCTTTTTGAAGTTCGAACGCCTCCTGGAGACTTACCTGGCCTTCGCCCCCCTGGGGCTCAAGAGCTTTTTGGCGGCCATGCCCCTGTGGATCAAGCAGAAGCTGTGGCTGCCTGATGTGATCGCCAAGGAACTGGACTACGACGGCAAGATCATCTTTCCCGAGCACCACCAGTCCCACGCGGCCAGCGCCTTTTTCCCCTCCCCTTTTGAACACGCCGCCTTTTTGACCGTGGACGGCGTGGGGGAGTGGGCCACCACTTCCTACGGGGTTGGCCGGGACAACCGGGTGCAGATCCTGGGCGAAATCCGCTTTCCCCACTCCCTGGGTCTGCTGTATTCGGCCTTCACCTACTTCACCGGCTTCAAGGTCAACTCCGGCGAATACAAGCTGATGGGCCTGGCCCCCTACGGCCAGCCCAAGTACCTGGACACCATCCTCAGCGAGCTGATGGACCTCAAAGAGGACGGCTCCTACAAGCTCAACATGCGCTACTTCAACTACTGCCAGGGCCTGACCATGACCAACCACCGCTTCGCAGATCTCTTCGGTGGGCCACCGCGCCAGCCCGAGAGCCAACTGACCCAGCGGGAAATGGACCTGGCGGCCAGCGTGCAGAAGGTCACCGAGGAGGTGATGCTCCGCACCTCGCGCCACATCCAGGGCCAGACCGGGGAAGAGAACCTGGTCCTGGCCGGCGGCGTGGCGCTGAACTGCGTGGGCAACGGC
>JANQFN010000062.1 GCA_028277825.1 Desulfarculaceae bacterium | reverse complement strand
AGGGCTTTGCTCACGATAAAACTCCTCTCGCAAAAAACAGCGGTGCCGTTTATCAGGCCGCGCCGGGGATAAAGGCGGCTTCGCGGGCCTCCTCAAGGCTGATGGCTTCCGTCGGGCAGGTGACCAGGCACAAGCCGCAGCCCATGCATTTGTCCGCCTCCACCAAACTCACCGAGCCCTCGCCGTCGCTCCAGGCGATGGCCCCGAAGTAGCAGCGTTCATGGCACTCTCCGCAGCCGGTGCAGTCCTCGCCGGCGATCACGGCGGTGAAGCGGCTGGGGTCCACCACCGAGACGCCGCCCTCGATCAACACCGGGAAGGCCTGGCAGCAGCAGGGGCAGCAGTTGCAGATGAAGTTGTTGCGCTCACTACGGTTCATGGTCACGTGCACCAGACCGGCCTCTTCGCACTCTATCAGCATCTGCAGAGCCTCGTCCTTGCTCAACTGGCGGCCGGTGCCCCGGGCCAGGGTGTAGTCCGCCGCCCGGTTGATCTGGATGCAGACCTCCAGGGGGCGATCGCATTTTTTCATGGACAGGCGGCAGGTGCAGGCGGTGACCGCTATGTTGTCCGCCTCCTCGATCATTTTGGCCACGCTCTCAAAATCCAGGATGTCGCTCTTGGCCTCGATGGACACTCCCACCGGGATCACCCGGGTAATGGGCTTGTCCAGCATGCGGCCGAAGGTCTTGGCCAGGGTGTACCATTCGGCATCCATGAACTCCTTCCACAGCTCCAGGAAGCCCTCCGGCGCCTCGGGCCAGAGGATGGTGGCGTCGTGGAACTGCAACAGGTCGTGGCACATGCGATAGGCGGGGGGATCGGTCTTGGAAGAGGGAAAGACCAGCCCCTTTCTGAACAAGGTCTTGAAATGATCGTCCACTTCGTCTTGACCCAAGCTCAATTTTTCGGCTACGGCCGGAGTTTGGGCGGGCAGGTTCAACAGGATGTCGGCCTCGGTTTCATCACACAGCATCTTGAACAGCCCGGCCACCCGCTCCGATTCCCCCAGGCCCAGGCGTCCGGCCAACTCTGCATATTTGTCAGGCATGTCTGTCTCCCCGGTCCAAACCAAACATTATTTAATAAGTGCTGGCCGCCATTTCGCGTCCCTTGCCACAGATGATCCTCAAAGGATTGGTCCCAACAAAGCCGCAAAAAGGTTAGACTATTACTAGGCGCAAGCGCACCGCTTTGTCAACGGTGGCGCCCGAATAGTTCAATATACTGAAATTTTGGCTTGACATTTGTTCAGTATATTTATTACTGAAAGCCTATGCTGAAAAGCGGGCCATGCTGTCCTAATACCGTGAATCAATTGCTTTGCCGCCCGGGGCGGCGGCCACAATTAACCCAACGAAACCAAAGGACTTCAAGATGAGCCTGGATTTGTTCGATCTCAGCGGCAAGACCGCCCTGGTGACCGGGGCCACCCGGGGTCTGGGCGAGGTGGCGGCCAAGGCCCTGGCCGGGGCCGGGGCGGACATCGCGGTGTGCGGCCGCAACCCCGAGGACCTGACCAGGGTTTCGACCGACATCGAGGCCATGGGCCGCAGGGCCCAAGGCTACCAGCTGGACGTTTTGTCCAAAGACAAGGTGGCCGCCGGGGTGGAGCAGATCGTGGCCGACTTTAGCGGCATCGACATCCTGGTCAACAACGCCGGGGTCAATTTCCGTACCGAGGTGCTGGAGTACCCCGAGGAGGAATGGGACCGGGTGATCAACACCAACCTCAAAGGCTACTTCCTGGTGACCCAGGCGGTGGCCCCCCAGATGCTTGCGCAGGGCTACGGCAAGGTGATCAACGTCAGTTCCATCATGGGGACCGTGGCCCTGCCCCAGCTTCTGGCCTATTGCTCCTCCAAGGGCGGGGTGGACCAGATGACCAAGGTCATGGCCCTGGAGTGGGCCCAAAAGGGGGTCAGGGTAAACGCCATCGGCCCCACGTACTTTGAGACCGAACTGGTGGCCCAGCTTCGTAACGATCCCGAGCGCTTCAACTTCATCACCGAGCGCACCCCCATGGGCCGCTGGGGCCAACCCGAGGAACTGGAGGGCACCGTGATCTTCTTGGCCGCGCCGGCCAGCGACTTCATCACCGGACAGACCATCTACATCGACGGCGGCTGGACCGCCTGGTAGGAGAGCGCCCGTGCTGGTTCACGAAATCCTGGAATACACCGCCGCCCGTCTGCCGGACAAGACCGCCCTGATCGAGGGCCAAGATTCTCTTAGCTACGCCGAAACCCTGGCCCGGGCCCAGGCCCTGGCCGCGGCCCTGGAAAAGCGCGGCGTGGGGCCCGGCGACCGGGTGGCGCTGTTGTTCCCCAATTGCATTGAGTTCGTGCTGGCCTACTTCGCGGTGATGATGCTGGGTGCGGTGGTGGTTCCCCTGAACAACCGTTTGGCCCCAAAGGAGTTCCAGTACATCTTAAACGACGCCCGGGCCGCCACCTTGATCCTGGGCTATCAATTCTGGCAGGCCTATCAGGATTTCAAGGACGGCCTGGATGATCAACCCGCCCTGATCTATGCCGGCCCCGAGGCCGCCGCGGGCGCCGAGGACTTCGCCGACCTGAGCCGGTCCGGTGCGCAGCCCTTTGCCCGCCCCCGACTGGGGCCGGACAGTCCCGCCTGCATCATGTACACCTCGGGCACCACCGGCCTGCCCAAGGGTGCGGTGATGAGCCACCAAAACATCTTCACCAACGCGCGCAATTGCGGGGCCCATCTGGGTTACCGCGCCGACGACGTGACTCTGGTGGTGGTGCCCCTGTTCCACGTCACCGGCCTCAACTCGCAACTGGTGGCCTTTTTCTACGCCGGCGGCACCTGCGCCATCATGCGGGCCTACAACACCGCCGAGATGATCCAGGAGATAGAGCGTCACCGGGTGACCGTCACCTTCAAGGTGCCCACCATGTACACCCTGCTGCTGGTCAATGAGGCCCTGGCGGAAAGCGACTTGTCGGCGCTGCGCCTGGCGGCCTACGGCGGGGCGCCCATGGACCCGGAAACCATCGTCAGCCTGCAAAAGGAGCTGGGCGTGGAGCTGTTCAACGCCTACGGGCTCACCGAGACCTCAAGCCTGACCACGGTGCTGCCCGCCTGCGACGCGCTTAGAAAGGCGGGTTCGGTGGGGCTGCCGGTGAGCGGGGTGCGGCTGAAGGTGATGGACGAACAGGGCGTTGAACTGGGCCCGGACCAGGTGGGCGAGTTGTGGGTCTCCGGCCCCAACGTGGTGGCCTCCTACTGGAACAAGCCCGAGGTGACCGCCCAAAGCCTGGCCGGCGGCTGGCTCAAGACCGGCGACGTGGTGCGTATCGACGGTGAGGGTTTCGTCTTCATCGCCGACCGCAAGAAGGACATGATCAACCGGGGTGGAGAGAACATCTATTCCATCGAGGTGGAGGCGGCCATCGTCACCCACCCGGCCGCCCTGGAGGCCTCGGTGGTGCCCCGGCCCCACTCCATCTTCGGTGAGGTGGTGCACGCCTTCGTGGTTTGCGCGCCTGGCGCCCAGGTGAGCGAAAATGAACTGATCGAGCACTGCCAGGGCATCATTGCCGATTACAAGGCGCCGGCCTCGGTGAGCTTCGTGGAGGAGTTGCCCCGCAATCCCGGCGGCAAGGTCTTGAAGAACCGCCTGCGGGAAATGGTTCCCCCCGGCGACCCACCACGAAGGTAGTTCTCCGATGACCACACCCAAAACCAAAGTCAGCTTTTTGGGTACCGGTGATGCCTTTGGCCACGGCGGTCGTCTGCAGGCCTGCATTTTCATAGAAAGCGGCGGGACCGGCTTTCTGATGGATTGCGGGGCCAGCGCTATGATTTCTCTGCACCGTTTCGGGGTGGAGCCCAACCGCGTCGAGTTCGTGCTGCTCTCCCATCTGCATGCCGATCACTTCGGCGGCCTGCCTTTTTTCATCTTGGACGCCCAGCTTTTCAGCAAACGTCAAAAGCCGCTATTGGTGGCTGGCCCACCCGGGACCAAGGAGTGTCTGCCCAAGGCCATGGACATCATGTTCCCCGGCTCGGCCGGCGCCTCGCGTAAATTCGAGATGGAGATCGTCGAACTCACGCCGGGCGTCCCACGGGGGGTCTGCGGCGTCGAGATTACTCCCTTTGCCGCCAGCCATACTGGGGGAGACGTGCGTCTGTTTTTCCGGGTGGAGTGCGGCGGCAAGGTGATCGCCTATAGCGGAGACACCGCCTGGAGCGATGAACTGCCCTTGGCCGCGCGGGGAGCCGATCTGCTCATAGCAGAGGCCTACTTTCATGACAAACAGGTTCCCGACCACTTGGATTACGCTACCTTGTTGGCCCGGCAACAGGAACTGGGGGCTCGGCGGACCATCATCACTCACCTGAGCCAGGACCTGCTGGACAGGCTGGACGGGCTGGAACTGGAAGCGGCCCATGACGGTCTGGTGCTGGAGCTATGAACCGCGGCTGCAATAGGCATTTGCTGCCGCCGGGTTATTCTTTGCGTGGTTGGCTCTAGATGCGGGTGGCCCTGAAATACTGCGGCGGCTGCGACCCGGCCTTTGAACGGGTGGAGTACTTTCAACTCATCGACCAAGCCGCTGGCGGACGCATCACCTGGACCACCCTGGAGGACGCAGAACAAGATGCGGTGCTGGTCGTCTGCGGCTGCGCCACCGCCTGCCCGGATCAGGAGTTGCCTCTGCCGCCAGGGGCTATAATATTAAAGGATAATGAAACCGCCCCCGAGCGGGTGGTGGACCGGCTGTTACAAAAGGAGTAGACCCATGGACAAGATCGTCAGCAAGGAAGACTACATTCAGAGTCTCAAGGACCAAAAGCACGTGGTCTACTACAACGGTGAGCTGGTGCCCGATGTCACCGAGCACCCGGCCTTCAAACCCCACATCAATTGCGCGGCCAAGACCTATGAGATGGCCCAGCGGCCCGAGTTCGAGGACCTGGCCACGGCCACCAGCCACCTCACCGGCGAAAAGATCAACCGCTTCACCCACATCCACCAGTCGGTGGAGGACCTGATCAAAAAGGTGCAGCTTTTGAGGGCCATCGCCCACGAGACCGGCTCCTGCTTCCAGCGCTGTGTGGGCTGGGACGCGCTGAATGCCACCTACATGACCACCTATGAGATCGACGAAAAGCACGGCACCGACTACCACCAGCGCTTCGTCGAGTATCTCAAGTACATCCAGGCCAGTAACAAGATGCTGGTGGGCGGCATGACCGACACCAAGGGCGACCGGGCCCTGCCCCCGCATCAGCAGCCCGACCCCGATGTGTTCACCCGCGTGGTGGAGCGCCGCGAGGACGGCATCGTGATCCGGGGCAACAAAGCCCACCAGACCGGGGCGGTCAACAGCCACGAGGTGTTGATTATGCCCACCCAGTTCATGCGCGAAGAAGACCAGGACTTCGCTCTGGTCTGCGCGGTGCCCCTGAACGCACCGGGCGTGATGCAGATATTCGGGCGCCAGACCAACGACCAGCGCCACCTGTCCTCTGAGATGGACATCGGCAACCCCCAGTACGGCCTGGTGGGCGGCGAGACCCTGTTGATCTTCGAGGACGTCTTCGTGCCCTGGGAGCGGGTGTTCATGAACGGCGAAACCGACTTCACCGGTCTGTTGGTGGAGCGCTTCGCCACCCTGCACCGCCAGAATTACGGCGGCTGCAAGGGCGGGGTGAGCGACGTGGTGGTGGGGGCCTGCGCGGTGGCCGCCGAGATGCAGGGCTCGGCGGGGGCCAGCCACGTCAAGGAAAAGCTGGCCGAGATGATGCACCTGACCGAGACCCTGTATTCGGGTTCGGTGTCCTGCTCGGCCATGGGCCAGAAGACCGCCTCGGGGGCCTATTACCCGGACCCGCTGTTGGCCAACTGCACCAAGCACAACGTCACCCGCCACATCTACGAGATCGCCCGCCTGGCCCACGACGTCTCCGGCGGCATCCTGGCCACCATGCCCTTTGAGAGCGACTTGAGGCACCCGGAGATAGGCAAGTACGTGGAGAAGTATCTCTCCGGGGTGGAAGGCGTGTCCACTGAGAACCGCATGCGCATCCTCAGGCTGATCGAGAATATGACCGGCGGCACCGCCCTGGTGGAGTCCATGCACGGCGCGGGCTCGCCCCAGACCCAGAAGGTGATGTACGCCCGCCTGGCCAAGTTGGATATGAAGAAGAAGTTGGCCAAGGACCTAGCCGGAGTATCTGACTAGGCCGCTGCGGCGCCCGATTGCTGGCTGTGGCGGCTCATTCTGGTGTGCGTTACGATTTGCTGCTTCTTGTGTAGGGGCGGGGTTTACCCCCGCCCGTCTTTTTTCGGCGGAAACCAAAGGGCGGGGATAAACCCCGCCCCTACACCAGGACAAAGAAGTCGTCTCCTTCCTTTTCCCCTTCTTCCGATTTTTTAAGCAATGGACGTCATCGCGAGGAGCGGCGGTAAGACGGGTTGTAGACTGATCAAGCTCTACCGCAGTGACGTGGCGATCTAGTATATTCTCCCATATGTTTTTTAACTG
>JANQFN010000036.1 GCA_028277825.1 Desulfarculaceae bacterium | reverse complement strand
CGCCCGGTAGATATATTTATTCAAAAGGGCCTGCTTGCTGGGCTTGGGGTTGTTGCCGCAGTAGGGGTCGCACCAGTTGTAGTCGCCCGCCTCCACCTTGCGCCTAAAGCTCTTGGCCACCTTGCCGGCCACGATGTCTTCCAGGGAATCCCGATAGGTGTTACCCAAAATCTTCCAGGTGTTGCAGCACACCCGCACATCGCCCTTTTCATCCACCACCAGGTTGTTGAAGGGCAGGGCGCACACCGGGGGCGTCACCTGGGGCAGGGGGTCATTTTCGCTGACCCCGAAATCCCTGAGCAGCACGTCCAGGGCCTCGGTCTCTATATCTAATGTTTGGGCCAGCTCATCAGCCTGCCGGAGCACCGTCTGGATATCCTCCTTGGGCGGCAGGTTGGCAAAGCTCAAAATGGGGTCCACCCCAAAGGAGACCAGGTCCACGCCAAAATCAGCGCCCAGTTGGATGAAGTCAGCCACCTCCAGCACGTTGTAGTTGAGCACCACCATGGATATGGCCACCACTGGCTGCGGACCCTGGCGATTGGCGATGACCCGTTCCAAATTGGCCTTCACCTTGTCAAAATCGCCGTACTTGACGATGGGCCCATAGCTCTGTTTGCTGGCGGCGTTGAGCGAGAAGTTCACAAAGCCGCCCTGATCCACTATGGCCTGGTGCCAAAAGTCGTCGATGTGGATGCCGTTGGTGGTGATGGAAAAGCGGATGTTCTCATAGTCACGCAGGAAACCGGCCAGGTCACGGCAGTTGGGCATGATAGTGGGTTCGCCGCCCTGCATCTTCACGCTCTGGATGTGCGGGTAGATGGGCAGCAGGTGCTCGCGGTAGATCTCGGGCGGCATGTTGTGCTTGGGGGAAAAATCGGTCTGGTAGCACATCACGCAGCGGGCGTTGCATTGCAGGCCCATGATCAGGTGCAGGCGGCGTATGCCTTGGAAGGGATTGTCCATGCCACATCTCGCGGGGCAGCGGGTTGCCGTTAAATAAAAAGTATAGCAGACGCGTTTGCGCCGGGCCCCAAGGGGAAACCAGACGAAGCTTGTCCCCAAGTGATCTCCGGGTTATCTTGGAGCCATAGGACTACGCAGCAAGGAGGCGCCAGCCATGCAAGACGTGTATTATCGCCTGGCCGAACATCTGGGCAACCTGGTCATGGGCTTTCCCCTGAGCGACCCCTTGGTGGACCTGCTCAAAGAGACCTACACCCCGACCCAGGCCCAGGTGCTCTTGGCCATTCCCGACGACCTGGCGCCTTTGGAGACCGCCCCGGAGGAGCAGATCATCGCCGCCTCGGGGCTGCCCGCCGAAGAGGCGGCCGCGGCGCTCAAGACCCTGGGGGACGAGGGCCTGCTCTTCACCCGGGCTCTGCCCGGCGGAGGCAACGGCTACGCCCTGTTGCAGGTGGGTTACGGCATTCCCCAGACCTTCCTCTGGGCCGGACGCACTGATGAGCGCACCAAGAAGATGGCCGGCATGTTGCTCAAGTACTTCACGGTGGACACCACCCGCCGGGTCTACGCTGGCCGCCCCACCAAGACCTACCGCTACAGCCCGGCCAGCCTCAGCGTGGACATCCCCATGCAGGGGGTGTTTTCCAATGAGATGATGGAGCCGGTTATCGCCGGGGCCGAGAAGATCGCCGTGGCCCATTGCCCTTGCCGCATGACCGCCAAACTGTTGGGCCGCACCGACTGCCGCCACAGCCTGGAGGTGTGCCTCAAATACGACGAACTGGCCGAGTTCGTGATCGACAAGGGCCTGGCCCGCCAGATCAGCGCGGACGAAGCCATGAAGATCCTGGAGGCCTCGGAGCAGGAGGGCCTGGTGCACATGGTGGACAACGTGCAGGGCGGCATCAAGCACACCTGCAACTGCTGCGGCTGCTACTGCTGGAACGTGGGCATCATCCGGCGCAAAAAGGTGCCCCGCGATCAACTCATGGCCGCCTATTACATCCGGGAAACCAAGGCCGCAGAGTGCATTGGCTGCGGCTACTGCATTGACGTCTGCCCGGTGGATGCCCTGGAGCTGGTGGACGACGTGGCCACGGTGGACACTGACTGGTGCATCGGCTGCGGGGTCTGCGCGGTGGGCTGCCCCACCGATGCCATCAGCTTGAAACGCCGCACAGACCAGCGCCCGCCGGAGAGCTTTGCTGACATGATGGAGCAGTTGCGCCAAGAACCACAGGCCGGGTAGAAAGGCTTTTCACGGCCCATGAACACCATCCCGCCCTGGTCTGCTGTGGCCGGGGCGGGTTTTGCCCAGTAAGCAGGAGACGAGTTACATGTCACAAGGCTCCTTTCCCACCCCGCCCCAAGGGCGTTACATGGAAGACTACGTCAAGGGTGCGGTGCATGAGTTAGGCGAGATCGAGGTGACCCAGGCGGAGATCCTGGATTTTGCCCGGAAGTTCGATCCGCAAAGCTTTCACGTTGACCCCGAAGCGGCCAAGCAGAGCATATACGGTGGGCTGATCGCCAGCGGCTGGCATACCAGCGCCTTGTTGATGCGCCTGTTCGTGGATTATTATCTGCCCCGGGCGGCCAGCCTGGGCTCGCCCGGCGTGGATGAGTTGCGCTGGCTCAAGCCGGTTCGGCCCGGAGACGTGCTGTCCATCCGGGTGACCGTGGCTGACGTGCGGCCCTCCCAGAGCAAGCCGGACCGGGGGCTGTTGCACTCCTTTGTGGAGGCGCTCAATCAAAAAGACGAAGTGGTCATGAGCCTCAAGGCAATGAATCTGGTCCTGTACCGGGATAGGGGCTGAATTTGACTGAAGCCGTCTATAAAGAACAAGAAGGAAGAAGCAGGTAAGGAAAAGAGGCAGACAAGGGGGGAGAGGCGGGATGAGAATCTGATGGGGCGGTGACCGTCTCTTTGGCTGAGACTGGCTCCTGCGCCCGGTCGTTTTGAAACTGGTCCGCCCCAGCCCCCGCAAGGGTGAAGCTTTCCAACGTCAGGCAGCCGCCCCCACCAATCCCTGGCCTTTTCTGCAGCAGGCCACGAACAAACCACAGGCACCGCGCCCAGGGCCGGGCCTGGCTGATCGAATCCCATCTTTTCCTTACCAACTTTTTCTTGCTGGGGAATTCCAGGCGAGTAATTATCCTGATATTTGGACGGGTGACGGTATTTTATGTCAAACAAAAAAGCTGGCATAATGCCAACTTGAGGGTTTGCTTAATAGATTGCTTTAGCTAGTGCAGGGGGTCGTCGTACAGGGCTTCCATACCATTGGTCTCAAACAAGACGCCCAACTCCTGCAAGAGTTGATTAGTGGAGCCCTCGATGCGGTCCAGGTCCCGCTCGTTGACCATATGGTGGTCGATCAGGGCCAACAGCTCGTTGAGCCGCTGCAATTGGTCCACGATGTTGGGGTGCACCTCTTCAGTGGCCAGACGCAGGCTGATGTCCTCGATCACTCTTTGGCAGGAATCTACCCGCATCCTCAGGCTGGCTTGGCAGTGTTCCATCAATCCCGGTTCCTTTGCTGCCAGTCTCCATCCGGTCCGCGCTGCATCTCTATCACCTCGATGCGTCCCTTGTCACCCACCAGGGCGTTGGCCCCCAGGCTGATGGCCCCCAAGACCACGGCCCCGCCCAAAGCGGTCCAGAAACCGTGCACATGAAAACCGGCCAACAAAAAACCTGTGAGCCAGAGCATCAGGGCGTTGATCACCAGGATGAACAGACCCATGGTCAACACGGTGACCGGCAGGGTCAGCACGATCAACAGGGGCCTGATCAGGGCGTTGAGGATGCCCAGGATCAGGGCGGCGATGAATATCCAGCCCACCCCGTCCACTTGAATGCCAGGGAACATCCAGCTTACCAGCAAGAGCCCCAGGGCATTGAGCAACCATCTGAACCAAAACCCCATGCGCATGGCTAGAAACCTATCACAGGGGGCCAGACCCCGCAAGGCGAGGCGGCTTGCAAAAAAAGCGGGAGCCCCGCACCGGAGCCCCCGCCATTCAAGGCAATTTGCCTGGGCCTTTAGCGCACCTTGTCAATGACCCGGGCCATGGCCAGGGTGCGCAGTTTGCTTAGCCTTTGCCCTGCAGGCTCAGGGCCTTGAGGACGTTGCCCATGATGATGGTGGTGGTCAGGCTGCCCACGCCGCCGGGGACCGGGGTCAAGGCCGCGGCCACTTCCTCCACCTCCGGCTCGCAGTCGCCCACGTACTTGCCGTCCTCCACTTCGTTGACGCCGGCGTCGATCACCACGGTGCCCGGGCTGATCATGTCCTTCTTGACCAGGCCGGCGAAACCGGCAGCAGCCACCACGATCTCGCCGCGCTGGCACTCAGCGGCCAGGTCCACGGTCTTGGTGTGGCAGACGGTGATGGTGGCGTCGCGCTTGATCAACAGGCTGGCCAGGGGACGGCCCACGGTGTCGCCACGTCCCACCAGGGTGACCCTTTTGCCCTTGAAGTCGATGCCCGCCCGCTCGGCCAGGGCGATGCAGGACAGCGGCGTGGCCGGCACCAGGGCCAAATGCTCTTGGCCGCCCAAGAGGTAGCCGCGGTTGACCGGGTGCACCCCGTCCACGTCCTTCTTGGGGTCGATGGCCTCCATGACCTTTTCCTTGTTCAGGCCCGCCGGCAGGGGAAGCTCCACCAGGATGCCGTGCACGACAGGGTCCATGTTCCAGCCTTGGATCTGTTCCAGTATGGTCTCTTCGCTGGTGTCAGCGGCCATGGTGTGCAGGTCCACCTCGATGCCCAGCTTGTCGCCGATCTTGCCCTTGGACTTGGCGTACCACACGCTGCCCGGGTCCTCACCCACCAGCAACACGGCCAGCTTGGGCTGGACGCCCTTGGCCTTGAGTTTGGCGGTCTCCTGGCTGATCTCTTCGCGGATCGCATTGGCGATGGGCAAGCCCTTAATCAACTCAGCTGCCATGGCTCATTCCTTTCG
>JANQFN010000029.1 GCA_028277825.1 Desulfarculaceae bacterium | reverse complement strand
TGGGCCATGCCGGCCAATCTCTCCAAGGAAGAGTGCGACCAGCTTGAGCTGCCGGACCTGAAGAGCACTTCTCCCATGAAAGAGGTGCTGGAGCAGGTGGAGTATCTCCAGGGCAAGTACGGGACCGTGGTGGGCGACATCAACACCACCGGCGTGCAGAATCTGGCTTTGAAGCTCAGGGGCGAGGAGTTTTACATCGACTACTTCGAGGACCCGGAGTTCTGCCACCGTCTCCTGAAGTTTTCCACCGAGGCCATGATCGCGCTTTGGAAGCTGGTGTATCCCATCACCGGGACCGGCGCGGTGGACGTGACCCCCATGTGCGACCCCACCATCTACTGCGTGCCCAACTGTACGGTGGAGCAGATATCGGGCGACACCTACGAGGAATTCGGGCTGCCTTACGACAACATGCTGGGCGAGGCCTGCCATCCCTTTGGCATCCACCACTGCGGCAGCCTGGACCCGGTGGCCGAGCACTACGCCAAGGTGAAGAATCTGGTCTTCGTGGAGGCTGGTTTCGGCACCGACTTCGCAAGGGCCAGGAAACTCTTGGGTCCTGACGTGGCCTTCAACGCGCGCATCAGCCCGGTGCTGATGAAAAACGGCACTCCCCAGGAGATCGAGGCGGTGGTGAAAGAGGCCATCGACCAGGGGGCTCCTCTCAACAACTACTCCATCGACACCGTGGGTCTTACCGACGGGGTGCCGGATGAAAACGTGCGCATGGCTAGAAAGACGGCCATGGCATACGGGAAGCTGGACTGATGCAAACGGTTATCAAGAGCGCCAGCCAAGAGGTGGTGATCGGTCCGGGCGAGCCGGTGGTGATGATCGGCGAGCGCATCAATCCCACGGGCAGGAAAAAGCTGGCCGCGGCCCTGGAGGCCGGTGACATGAGCCTGCTGCAACAAGAGGCCAAATCCCAGGTGGCGGCCGGGGCCCAGGTCTTGGACGTAAACGTGGGCATCAGCGGTGCGGACGAGAAGGCCCTGATGCTTCAGGCGCTGCAGGCGGTGAGCGAGGTGACCGAGGCGCCGCTTTGCATCGACTCGGCCAAGCCCGAGGTGCTGGCCGCGGGCCTGGAGGCCTATGAGGGCAAGGCCTTGGTCAACTCGGTCAACGGCGAGGAGGCCAAGCTCAAGGAGATCCTGCCCCTGGTGGCCCAGCACAAGGCGGCGGTGGTGGCCCTGACCATGGATGACAGCGGCATCCCCACGGACGTGCCCACCCGTTTGGCCATAGCGGACAAGATCATCAACGAGGCGGCCAAGCTGGGCATCGCGCCCCAGGACATCGTGATCGATCCTTTGGCCATGAGCGTGGCCGCCGACGACCAGGCGGGCCTGGCGGCGCTACAGGCCCTGCAGCAAGTACGGGACACCTTCGGGGTTAATCAAACCATAGGCGCCTCCAATGTGTCCTTTGGCCTGCCCGACCGGTCCTTCATCAACTGCGTGTTTCTGGCCATGGCCGTAATGAGCGGTCTGACCTGCCCCATCACCGATCCCACGGTGTGGCCCATCAAGGAGACCCTGGTCTTGAGCGATCTGATGCTGGGCAAGGACGAATTCGCCATGAACTTCATAACCGCCTACCGCGAGCAGTATCCCGAGGAGGACTAGAGTCCTTCCCGTTTTATTTAAAGGAGCAGAAACATGGCCGATCTTAACGCCATTAAAGAGGCAGTGAGCAAGGGCAAGCGCAAGGAGATCGCCGCTCTGGTGCAGGGTGCCCTGGATGAGGGCGCCGACCCCCAGGAGATCATCAACGATTACATGATCGAGGCCATGAAGGAGGTGGGGGCCCGCTTTGAGGCCAAGAAGATCTTCGTGCCCGAGATGATGATCGCCGCGCGCACCATGCAGACCGGTCTGGAGGTTATCAAGCCCTTGATCGAGGCCCAGGGCTCCAGCCAGGAGAAGCTGGGCACGGTGGTGATCGGGACGGTTTTTGGCGATCTGCACGACATCGGCAAGAACCTGGTGGTATTGATGCTGGAGAGCTCTGGCTTTGAGGTGGTCAACATCGGTGAGAACGTGCCGCCGGCTGATTTCGTGACCAAGGCCCAAGAGCTTGGCGCCGACGTGGTGGGCATGTCCAGCCTTTTGACCACCGGCGATCCTCACGTGAAAGAGACCGTGGCGGCGCTGAAGGACTCGGGCCTGGACATCAAGGTGATCTGCGGGGGCGCCGCGGTCACCGAGAAATTCGCCGTGGAAACCTGCGGAGCAGATGGACATGCAAAAGATGC
>JANQFN010000028.1 GCA_028277825.1 Desulfarculaceae bacterium | reverse complement strand
CTCCCGGTCCCAGCGTTCTGACCAGAGGTGATGCCCAGTTTCGGCCGCTATCAACTGAGCGGTAATCCGGACCCTGGTTCCACTCTTGCGGACACTTCCCTCCAAGACGAAGCCGACACCAAGCTCCCTTCCCACCTCCTGGACCTTGACCGGCTTTCCCTTGTAGATGAATGTGGAATTACCGGCGATTACCGTAAGATTGGGGATTTTTGCCAAGCCGTTGATGATTTCCTCGGTCATTCCGTCACTGAAGTAATCCTGTGAGGGATCACCGCTCAGATTGTCGAACGGTAACACCGCAATGGAGGGCTCACCGCCTTTTGGGGTATCCTCAGATAACTGCGTTGGGCTGCGACCAGACCCCGTCACAACCCGGTAAACCCGGACCGGTCGGGCAATATTTTTTACCTCCTGCTCGCCTAAATATTCAAAGTTCAGGTTTAGCCGGTCTACTACTTGGTCATGGGCACTGTGGGAGATGCATATACCACCAGGGTCGGCAAGACTTTCCAGCCTGGCGGCAATATTCACCCCATCGCCGTAGATAGTCTTGTCATTGCCGATCACATCGCCCAGATTGATCCCCATCCTGAATTCCATTTGACGATGATCGGGAAGTTCAGCATTTCTTTTTTTGAGTTCGGATTGGACTTCGATAGCACAGCGCAGAGCGTCTACTACGCTGTAGAACTCGGCCAGAAGGTTGTCTCCGACGGCATCTACCACGCGGCCGCTTTTTTTTTGGATAATGGAGGTCATCAACTCCCGGTAACCGGTGATGGTCCTGACCGTTGCCTCTTCGTCATCGCTCATCAGTTTGCTATAACCGACGACATCGGCGCTGAGGATTGCAACCAGCCTTCGTTGAAATTCCTCTTGGGTCATTAATTGCCCTCGCACGGTTCTTTGAAAGGTCTGAATTTGGGAGTGACCTGCCCACAAGCATTGTATCATTTATGAATTTAGCTTTTGACTATTACCGAATTGTGTATTTGTCAACTGTTAACCAACTCTTTTCCCTTCCCCTAATCACTGCGTCGCAGCCGCCTCCAAAGGCGTCCTGAAAACCATCTCCATTCCCCTTGCCAGCCCCGGGCCGTGGCGCTAGACTTTGAGCCCATACTCTTTGTTGGAATAGGAGCCAAGCCGTGCTGGACATCGGACCGCTTCCCTCAGACTTGCAAGACGTGGTGGATTTTCACGGCCATCTCTGCCCGGGCCTGTTGATCGGCTACCGCGCGGCCAAGGCCGCGGCCGAGCACCTGAACCTGGGCGCCAGCCGCGACGAGGAACTGGTGGCGGTGGTGGAAAACAACTCTTGTTCGGTGGACGCCTTCCAGGCCATGCTCTCCACCACCTTTGGCAAGGGCAACCTGATCTTTCACGACCACGGCAAGCAGGTGTTCACCGTGATCGACCGCGATCATGAGAGGGCGGTGCGGGTATCGTTCGTGGGCGACAAGCTCAAGCACGCTGGCCCGGACGGCAAGACCGACCGCGAAGCATTCGCCCGGGATCTGTTGAACGCGCCAACCGAACAGGTGGTCAAGGTGGAGGAGGTGTCTCCGGAGCCGCCGGCCGAGGCGGTGATCGAACCCAGCGTAAAATGCGACCGCTGCGGCGAGCCCACCCAGGCCAGCCGCACGGTGCAAGTGGGCGAACGGATTCTGTGCAAGCCCTGCGCTGAGAGGCAAGCCAAGTGAAGGCCCTGGCCCAATTCCTCTTTGAGGCCGGCATGCTCAAAAAGATGAAGCGCACCGGCTATCCCTTTTTGGGCTCGGGCGGCGAGTCGGTGGCAGATCACTGCTTCCGCGCCGCCCTGATCGGCTACATGCTGGCCCTGGAACTGGAGGGGGTGGACGAGGCCAAGGTGGCCTTGATGCTTCTTCACCACGACTTGGCCGAGGCCCGCACCGGCGACCTCAACTACATGAACAAGCGCTATTGCACCCCGGACGAGGAAAAGGCCCTGGAGCACGCCACCCGTGAGTTGCCCCCGGCCTTGGCGGAGCGGGTCAAGGAGCTGTGCGGCGAGTTCAACGCCGGCCAAAGCATGGAAGCCCAACTGGCCCAGGACGCGGACCAGTTGGACTTGATGGTGGAATTAAAGGAGCAGCAGGACCTGGGCAACCCTTATGCCAAGCACTGGCTGCACTACGCCCTCAAGCGCCTGATCACCGAGCCGGGCAAAAATCTGGCCCAGGCCATTCTCACCACCGACTGGACGGACTGGTGGTTTGAAAAGCGCGATGACCTGTGGGTGAAAAACAATAATCATTAGCAAGAAACGTATGAAACTACCAAAGTTTAAAGCCTTTTTTTGCCGTAGCGGTTTGCGCTAACATAATTCCTTACAAGTTACGGCAACGTGCCCTCCCAACCCGGGAGAGCGGGGGAGACATCATGACCGCCTATGAAAAGCTTTTTAGCCCCATCAACCTGGGAAGCCATGAGCTGCCCAACCGCGTGATCATGCCCTCCATGGGCAGCAACCTGGCCGACCCCCGGGGGGGAGCCACCCAGGCCATGGTGGACTATTACCGGGCCCGGGCCGCCGGCGGACCGGGACTCCTGGTGGTGGAGGCGGCCTGCGTGCATCCTTCGGGCCGGGTCATTGACCGCAACTTCATGGCCACTGGTGATGACGCCCTGGAGGGCATGACCCGCCTGGCCGAGGCCATCAAAGAACAAGGCGTGGCCTGCATCCTGCAGTTGATCCACGGCGGCCGCAACTCCCATCCCCGCCTGGTGGGTGAGACCGTGGCCCCCAGCGCCCTGCGCGGCCCCACCAGCCACACCACGCCCCGGGCCATGACCATCATCGAGATCGAGGCCATGATCGAGGCCTTTGCCCGGGCCGCGGACCTGGCCATGCAGGCCGGCTTCGACGGGGTGGAGGTGCACGGGGCGCATGAATATTTGGTGCATGAGTTTTTGAGCCCCTATTGTAACAAGCGCCTGGACGCCTACGGCGGTGATCTGGTCAAGCGCTGCCTTTTCGCCACGCAGGTGGTTCAGGAGGTGCGCCGCGCGGTGGGCGCCCAAGGCATCGTGGCCTTCCGCCTGTCCGGCGACGACCACGTGGGCGACGGCTTGGCGCCGTCTGAGGCGGCGGAGATCGCGCGCCTGTTGCAGGAGGTGGGGGTGGACTTGTTTTCCATCACCGGCGGGGTGTATGAGACCCCGCACATGGTGGTCCCGCCCACGCCCACCCCTTCGGGAACCCATTTGCCCGCGGCGCGCGTCATC
>JANQFN010000630.1 GCA_028277825.1 Desulfarculaceae bacterium | reverse complement strand
TGGCGGTGTTGAAAAAGGGTTTTAATAAGCGCCACCCCCAGGGCCTGCTGGTGCAAGTGGGCGGCAAGGCCTTCAAGCTCACCTGGGACCCGGTGCTGGCGGTGATCAAAGTTGACGAGCCGGTCAAGGCCTATGAGGCCTTCTGGTTCGCCTGGTTCGCCTTTTTTCCCCAGACCAAGCTGTTAAAATAACGGCCCATGGCTGAGCATATGAGCGAACAAACACCGGCTCTGAGCATCATCCGGCAAGGGGTCACTCCCACCTGTCTGAAGCCTGCTGGCATCATCTGCCGGGGTTGCCCCGGCTGGCGGGCCATGCGCGCCGCCCTGGCTCCGGGCGGGGCCTGGCAGGGGGCGGTGATCCACTGCCCGGTCACCGGGCTGACCGCCCGGGCCCGGGAAGAGGGCACTTAAGGCGATTCCAAAACATTGACGAACCCTTCCGCTGCGTATATCCTCCCCAAACAAGGAAAACGGCAACTTTTTTCAGCGAGCGAGGCCCCTTGGCTGACCAGGCACATACCCGCAACTTCTCCATCATCGCCCACATCGACCACGGCAAGTCCACCCTGGCCGACCGCCTGATCCAGGCCTGCGGCATGGTGAGCGACCGGGAGTTCCAGGACCAACTTCTGGACAACATGTATCTGGAGCGGGAACGGGGCATCACCATCAAGAGCGTGGCCATCACTCTGCCTTATAAAGCCCAGGACGGCGAGACCTACCAACTCAACCTGCTGGATACTCCGGGGCACGTGGACTTCTCCTACGAAGTGAGCCGCTCCCTGGCCTCCTGCGAGGGAGTGCTGTTGGTGGTGGACGCCTCCCAGGGGGTGGAGGCCCAGACCCTGGCCAACCTCTATCTGGCTCTGGAGCACGATTTGGAGGTGGTGCCGGTTATCAACAAGATCGACCTGATTTCGGCCGACGTGGAGGCCGCCCGCCAGCAGATTACAGACGATCTGGGCCTGGACGGGGACGCGGCCATCGCCTGCTCGGCCAAGGAGGGCACCAACATCGAGGCGGTGCTGGAGGCGGTGGTCAACGAGCTGCCCCCGCCCGAGGGCGACCCGGCCGCGCCGCTCAAGGCGGTCATCTTCGACGCGGCCTACGACCCCTACCGGGGTACGGTGATCTACATCCGGGTCAAAGAGGGCATCATCGCCGCCGGCGAGCAGATCCGCTTCATGCACGGCGGGGCGGAGTACAAGGTGGAAGAGGTGGGCCTGTTCGGGGTCAAGCGGGAGCCGGCCGAGGAACTATCCGCCGGCCAGGTGGGCTACATCTTCGCCGGGGTCAAGACCGTGGCCGACACCAACATCGGTGACACCATCACCCACGTCAAGCGCCCGGCGGCCGAACCCCTGCCCGGTTTCCGCGAGGCCAAGCCGGTGGTGTTCTCCTCCATCTACCCGGTGGCCACCGACGACTACCCCGAGCTGGCCGACGCCCTGGCCAAGCTGAAGCTCAACGATGCCTCCCTGACCTATACCAAGGACACCTCTCAGGCCCTGGGCTTCGGCTTCCGCTGCGGTTTCTTGGGCCTGTTGCATTTGGAGGTGGTGCAGGAGCGCCTGGAGCGGGAGTTCGGGCTCTCCCTGATCCTGACCACGCCCAGCGTACGCTACATCATTCACATGATCGACGGCGACGTGGAAGAGATCGAGAACCCGGCCTATTATCCGGACCCGTCCTCCATCGACTTCTGCGAGGAGCCCTTTGTGCGGGCCTCCATCATGATGCCCGAGCGTTACATCGGGGCGGTGATGCCCCTGTGTCTGGACCGCCGCGGCGAGAACACCCAGATGCACTACCCCAGCCCGGGCCGGGTGGAGTTGAGCGTGGACATGCCCCTGGCCGAGGTGATCTACGACTTCTACGACAAGCTCAAGACCGTGACCCAGGGCTACGGCAGCTTTGACTACGACCCGGTGGGCTACCGCGCCACCGACCTGGTCAAGCTGGACATCCTGGTCAACGGCGAACGGGTGGACGCTCTGAGCATGCTGGTGCACACCGACGGCGCCCGGCCCCGGGCCCTGCACGCGGTGAACAAGCTCAAGGACTCCATTCCCCGCCAGCAGTTCAAGATCGCCATCCAGGGGGCCATCGGCTCCAAGATCATCGCCCGCTCCAACGTGAACGCCTTTAGGAAAGACGTCACCTCCAAGTGCTACGGCGGCGACGTGAGCCGCAAGCGCAAGCTGTTGGAAAAGCAAAAAGCGGGCAAGAAACGCATGAAGCTGGTGGGCAACGTGCCCATTCCCCAACGGGCCTTTTTGGCGGTCCTGCAGACCGATACCGATAAGTAGCTCTCACCAGGCCAGTAGGGCGGCCAACCCGTAAGCCACTAATCCCCAATATTTTATTAAATCTCTAATTAGTTCCGTAATGTGAAATAATACATCGCCCTAAACCTGGGCAAACACTTGACACCCGCCCGCCACGCTCCTAGAATTCAACCCTTATATGCGGTGCTGAGCCGCATTCATATGAAAGGATGAGCGGGGCGCGGTCTTGGTACGCGCCCCGATAAGGAGAGATACGATGGAAGCGCAAGCTGTTGACTGGGGCCAGGCCTTCCGCATCGTGGGTGGCGGCATTGTGGTGGTGTTTGTGATCATGTCGCTGTTGGCGGTCTCCACCATGATCATGGGCAAGATCTTCACCGGCATCGAGGCCCGGAAAAAGGCCGCGGCCAAGGCCGCTGAAGGCGAGGCTCAGTAATGGACTTCATCAGCTACCACGAAGGTGTCCTGAAGATCCTCAACGTACAGGTGGGCTTCGGCAACCTGGACCTGCCCCATTTGATCATGATCCTCATCGGCCTGGGCTTCATCACCCTGGCCATCGTCAAGGAGTGGGAGCCCTATGAGCTTCTGCCCATCGGCGCGGGCATGATCCTGGCCAACCTGCCGCTCACCGGCCTGACCACCGCGCCCGAGCCGGGGTTGCAGCCGGGCATGGCCGGCGTGCTGGGCATCATCCTCAAATACGGCCTCTACACCTGGACCATCCTGCCCCAGTTCATTTTCTTCGGGATCGGGGCGCTGACCGACTTCAGCCCTTTGATCGCCAACCCCCGGGCCTTTCTCTTGGGCGCCGCCGCCCAGGTGGGCATCTACTCCAGCTTCCTGGGCGCCTTGGCCGTGGGCCTGTTGGTGCCCGACTGGGGCTTCTCCCTGAAAGAAGCCTGCTCCATCGGCATCATCGGCGGGGCGGACGGACCCACCACCATCTACACCACCGGGCTCTTGGCCCCGGACATCATGGGCATCACCGCCACCGCGGCTTACTCCTACATGGCCATGGTGGCCATCATCCAGCCGCCGATTATCAAGGCGCTCACCTCAAAGACCGAGCGCCAGACTTTCATGAAGCCCATGCTCCGGCCGGTGAGCCGGGCGGAACGCATCCTGTTCCCCCTGGTGGCCATGCTCCTGATCATCCTGATCATCCCCAAAAGCGCGCCTTTGGTGGGCTTCCTGCTTCTGGGCAACCTGTTCAGGGAGTCCGGGGTGGTGGAGCGGTTGAGCCACACCGCCCAGAACGAACTGATCAACATCATCACCATCCTTTTGATGCTGGGCATCGGCGCCTCCATGCCGGCGGAGAGGGTCATGGACCCGCGCACCCTCTTGGTGCTGTTTTTGGGCTTGGCCGCCTTCTGCGTGGGCACCGGCGCCGGCGTGATCTTCGGCAAGATCATGTCCAAGATCTCCAAGGAGCCCTTCAACCCCATGTTGGGCGCGGCCGGGGTTTCGGCGGTGCCCATGAGCGCGCGCATCGTGCACCACATGGGGCAGGAGGCCAACAAGAAGAACTTCCTGTTGATGCACGCCATGGGCCCCAACGTGGCCGGCGTGATCGGCTCGGCGGTAGCCGGCGGCTACTTCCTGGGCCTGTTCATAGACTTTTAACCCAAACCAACGCGGCCGCCGGGTTATGGCTTTTGACCCGGCGGCCGCTCAAGTTGTCTGTCGCATACAAAGCCCTAGATGCTACAGTGTCCCGAGCCTGCATTTTTTGAGGGGGGATGGTGTCGCGCTCATGACCTTGTTCAGAATCCAGAATAAACGAGGCGTGTTTTGGGCCATGGTCATTACCACGGCGGCGGCCATAGCCGCCTCGCTGGCCGTCACCCGCCTGGTCTATTTCCTGGCCGGAGTGGATGATCCCCAGAGGGTGGCCACCTCCCTGGCCGTCAGTGCCGTGGTTCCTCTGGTGATCGCTCCCATATTCGCCGCAGTGGGCTTTGGCCAGATGCTTTCGCTCAGTAGGGCCAAAAGCAAGGTGGAGCGGCTCTCCCACACCGACAGCCTGACCCAAGTGCACAACCGGACCTACTTCAGCAGTCAGGCCGGGAGAGAGTTGTCCCTGGCGGCCCGGCAGGGCTATCCGGTCTCCCTGTTACTAATAGACCTGGACCATTTCAAGCTGGTCAACGACCGTTTCGGACATCTGACGGGAGATGAGTTGCTCAAGGCCTGCGCCCGCGCCATCGGCCAGAGCCTGAGGCGGGAAGATATCTTGGGCCGCCTGGGTGGTGACGAGTTCATGGTGCTGGCGCCATACAGCGACGGGCAAAGTGCTTCCCTGTTGGCTGAACGCATACGCCGGGCCGTAGCCGCCGCCAGGGTGAAGGTTGATGGCCGTGAGGTGGAGGCAACGGCCAGCATCGGGGCGGCCAGCATGAACCACCGGGCGCTCAGCCTTGATGATTTGATCAAACTGGCCGACCGGGCCATGTACCAGGCCAAAACCGCCGGACGCAACCAAGTGGCCCTGGCCGATTGAAACCTGCCCTTGACGTGCGTTGCTCCCGGTTCCCGCCGATCGTTACACCCCTCAATCGCATTTGATGAAGGCCGGCAAACCGCTTGCGGTCTTGCCGGGCAAACATTCCTCGTTGGCCGGTATTTTTGGTGGTCCCGAAGGCCGGCAAAATGCTAGAGTTTTAAATTAGCGTTAATGAGAGGTTTCCGTGGGGGCCGGCCAGCAGGAAGTTGTCTTCCTTTGCGCCGGCTGATTTGCGAGTGGCGAAAGTGTCTTGGATCACCATTAATAACAAAAAGGACGTGCTATTGGCCACGGCGGCCACCACCCTGTTCGCCGTGTTGGTGTCGGTCCTGGTCACCTGGCTGGCCCTGGTGCTCACCGGGCAGACCGAGCAACATAACCTGAAGATGGCCTTGAGTATCGCCGTCATCGTACCCCTGATCGTGGCATCGCTGGTCTCCTACAAAGGCTTCGACCTGGTGAGGCAGGTGGTGCAGTCCAAGAAAAAGATCAAGGAACTCTCCCGCTTCGACGATCTGACCACGGTCTTCAACCGCCGCTACTTCATGCAACTGGCCGAGCGGGAGCTGTCCCTGGGAGCCCGGCACAAGACCCCGGTGGCCCTGATGATGCTGGACCTGGACCATTTCAAGAGGGTAAACGACAGCTTGGGCCGTATGGTGGGCGACGAGGTGCTATTGACCAGCGCCCGCATCATCGCCGACACCATCCGGGTCACCGACGTCATCGGGCGTTATGGCGGCGAAGAGTTTCTGGTCATGGCCCCCAACACCGACTCCAACGGCGCCGCCGACCTGGCCGAGCGCATCCGCATCGCCTTTGAAAAGACCCCCATCATGGCCGGGGAGCGGGGGGTGCGCATTACGGTGAGCATCGGCGCGGTGAGCAGCGAAGGACACGCCCTGAGCCTGGACGCCATGATCCAGGCGGCGGATGATTCCATGTATCAGGCCAAGGAGCAGGGCCGCAACCGCACGGTGATGGCGCCCTCCGGCGTCGACCTGAGCCGGCGCCGCGCCTGAGGCTCCGCCCGGCCCCCGGCCGGGCCCAAAAATATCCGCGAAAATCTAGTCTGCGGGGAGGCGCCTAACCCGCATATTTCATGAGGGCTGGGTGGCATCAATCAGCGAATCACTATTCATGGGCCCGTCATGAAAAAAGTGCTCGCATTATCACGGCACAGTT
>JANQFN010000629.1 GCA_028277825.1 Desulfarculaceae bacterium | reverse complement strand
GGCCGGTTTTGTATTGGGAGCCAATTCATTTCCCATGGGTAACGCTGAAAGAGGCTATTAGAGAATTAAGACTGACACCAGGCCGCCCGGTTGCATACTCACCCGCCCCTCTTTATAAAACGCTTATCCTCTAGAGTGGATCCGACATCCGGCTGACTTCTTCTTCTTCATTACAAACTCTTTTGATCCGGTGCGCCGATCATCAATACTGCCCAGTAATCATCGGACCGGCTTTGATACCCAGTTGTTGCTTTTGTTCGGACACCTTTGGGATGATGAACCTGCCGCCCAAAGTGTAGACATTGCTTCCCGGCCGCCGTTCACTGAGCGCCGCGTGCCGGACTGTTTTGATATGGGAGGGGATCATGAAAGTTTTGGCCATAAACGCCACTTCGCGGCCCAAGCAGACCACCAGCCAACTCACCCTCAAGGCCTTGGAGGGCGCGGCCTCGATGGGGGCTGAGACCGAGATGGTCCTCTTAAAGGACCTGGACATCAATTTCTGCACAAACTGCCTGGCCTGTTACCAGGACCATGAATCCGAGATAGCCGACTGCACCATTGACGACGACGTGCGCGGCGTGCTGGAAAAGATAAAAAAGGCTGACGGTCTGATCTTGTCCTCGCCAGTACATTCGGGCTTCGTCACCGGGCTGATGACCACTTTCATCGAGCGGGCCTGCTTCACCATGGTAAAACCCACCGGCGAGGTGCTGGGCATGAAAGGCTGCCCCGAGCCCCGGCTAACCGATAAGGCCCGGGCCGTGGCCACCATCGTCAGCGCCGGCCAGATACCCCCGGAGCTGCGCCAGTATTGCGATATGGGCACCCCCTGGCTTCAGGAAGCCGCGGCCATGATCGCCAACGGCAGCTCAATGGGCGACATGTACGCCTGCGCCTTTTTCCCCCACCAGCTCAACGACGAGGAAATGACCCGGGCTTTTTTGCTGCGCGAGTTGACCGAGGAGCAGTTTGCCGAGGCCTTTGCCCTGGGCGAGAAAATGGCCCGGGCCATCAAGGACGATGAGGTGGGCCCCTACGATCCCGCGGCCTTTTTGCCTGAAGGCGTGGAAACCTAAAAAAAAGCTATAAGCGAAACGAGGCGGGAAAGCCGGGGCAATTAACAACCATAGCTTTCCCCAGTACCTGCTCATGCAAAGCAGTCTGTGCAACGTGAAAGCCTGTGGTAGATACAGGAATATTTTTATATCAACTTATTAATTTCCAATTCTAACTTGTAAAAATCATCTAGTCGTATATCCATATGATTTAACAACTTGCTTTTTTCAGCATAGGACGGATTGTTGGGGTGAACATTTGACGAAAGACAAAATACGTCAATGCGCTTGTTTTTTGCTAGGCTTCTCGCCCTTTTAAAATTTTCTTTAAAAGTATCTATCTTAATGTTTTTATCACTAACAACTACGACGAAACACTTTAACTTATTAGATAGCACTATGCTTTTTCTGACATTTCTATTAGGTTCAACAACCTGTCTATACGCACCTTTCTTACCATTCAAACTCTTGATTTTATTGTCATACTCCTCGCAATACTTGCCAAATGATCCCCTTACCCAGCCCAAATCCATTTTTACTTCAACAAATGCTATGACCGAGCCGTTTCTATGAATTATTAAGTCAGGCCGCATATTTGTATTTTCGACATGGAGGTTTGTATTAATCAATATTTCACAATCATTTGGTATTTTAGTTATTAAATAGCATGCAAGCAAGTCTTCCGTTTTGCCAGAAACAGAGTTTTTTACACCACGACTTACCCTACTATGTTCAAACTCGGTACGACCTGCTGCGTGGTAGAAATCAATGACCCTCCTCATGAAACCAACAGGACCTAATCTGCTAGGGCACTTAGTCATAATTCCTTAAACGTTATATGGCCTTTTGCTTGAGCCCCTCGATGGCCTCCAAGGCCCGGCGGGCCTCGGCCCGGCGCTGGCGGGCCAGGGTCTGGGCCTTGTTTTTCAGGAAAAAGTACAAATCTTCCCGAGCCTGCTCATCCAACAGGGCCACCAGGGCGGCAATGTCCCGGGCCAGATCCTCGGCCGAGGGCCCGGATGCCTCCCCGCCCCAAACCACTTGCTCCGGGGTGAGGCCGGCCATGTCAGCCACCTGAGCCAGCAGCCGGTCCGGAGCCAAGCGCTTGCCGGTCTCGTAGCGGTTGTACTGGGCCTGGCTCAGACCCAGGAGCCCGGCGAACTCCTTTTGGGTGCGCCCGCCCCTGAGTTCCTTGAGCCGTTGGCCCACCCGGGCGGCGATGGTGTGATGGGTTTCCCGCATGTAACTCCCCTGACAAAGGCAGGCTATAACAGGCGCGGCCCGTTAGTCCAGAACTAAGACATGAGGTCACCAGGTGGTGTGAGCTATTTCTTTGGTCCAGCAGGAGAAATGTTGGGTAGACGGCTCGAAAAGAAAAGATGGCAGTTAAGGGAAAAATAAATAGTAACCCGGCCGACCATTGATCCCGGTGTGGTGTTGGCCGAACTAACCCGCATATTTCATGAGGGCTGGGTGGCATCAATCAGCGAATCACTATTCATGGGCCCGTCATGAAAAAAGTGCTCGCATTATCACGGCACAGTT
>JANQFN010000583.1 GCA_028277825.1 Desulfarculaceae bacterium | reverse complement strand
CGTGGCCGACTTCCCCGGGGTGGAGGAGGCCATGGGCTGTTCGGTGGCGCTGAGCCGGTTGACCGGCATCTCGTTCGCCACCTACCCGGCGGTGGCCGTGGAGGAGTTTGACCGCATCGCGGCCGGGGCCTAGCTCCATATATAATGTAGCGGCCCGGGTAGGTGCTATGACTGGCAGCAGTCCTGACCGGCCCCGGCCCAGGCGGACACGCCCGGGCAGCACTGGGCCGCCGCCTTTTTGCGCCGCGTCGCAGCCGCCCGCCTGAGCACCTCGCGCAGCCAGTAGAACAGACGCACCACGGTCAGGAACAGAGCGAATAAAACCAAAAGCAACACCGTGGATATCAGGCTGGCGTCGGTGATTGGATTCATTTTTTATAACCCTCCCCTGGTTTGGCCGGCTGGGCCCGGCGATTTTGGTGGTCAGTCAAGGGCATTTTGACAAGGCAGAAAATAAAAGCAGCCCGATTCTTGCTTTTAATGAAAAAATGCGCGGGATAATTCCTGGCGGCCCTTCAGCCGCCTTGACTCAACCCTAGGGGCGGTCTAGTATTATTACAAACGATTAATATTGAATTGATCGTTCTTTATTTTTGATATAAGGTTTTGCCTTGGAAACCAGCGCCTTACGCATCTTCAAGGAAGTGGCCGAGCAGGGCAGTGTATCCCGCGCCGCCCAGAAGCTCAACTATGTCCAGTCCAATGTGACCACGCGCATAAAACAGTTGGAAGAGGAACTGGACACCCAGCTCTTCTACCGCAAGCCCCGGGGAATGAGCCTGACTCCGGCCGGTGAGACCCTGTTGGACTACGCCGACCGGGTGCTTCGGCTGTTAGACGAGGCTCAAATGGCGGTGGGGGAGCGGGGCGAGGCCCGGGGGAGGCTGCAGATCGGCTCGCCCAACTCGGTGGCCTCTTACCGGTTGCCGGCGCTGTTGGTGGCATACAACCGGGCCTATCCCCAGGTGGAGGTCTCCCTGCACGTGGAGCACGATTCCGAACTGGCTGGCATGGTGCTGGACTACAAACTGGACGGCTCCTTTGTGATCGGCGAGGTCGTGCACCCGGAGTTGACCCAGGTCAGGGTCTTCGAGGAGGAGTTGGTGCTGGTGACCCAAAAAGGCGCGCCCCAGCCGGACCAGTCACCGCCGCGCACCCTGCTGGCCTGCCTCTTCAAGTCCTGCGAGTACCGCCGCCGCCTGGACCAACTGCTACAGCAGAGGGGCCAGGCGTCTTATTCGGTCATGGAGTTTCACTCCATGGACGGCATCCTGGGCTGCGTGGCCGCGGGCATGGGCGCCTCCCTGCAGCCCCGGGCGGCGGTGGAGGCCTCGCCCTATGCCGGCAACCTAGACACCTACCCGGTGGAAGAGGATTTCGCCCGGGTGCCGATCATGTTCATCCTGCGCAAAGACACCCAGGTCAGCAAGGCCCTCCAGGGCCTGCTGGACCTGCTGCCGCCCGACGCCTGATTATTCTGAGAGGGCATATCCTTTTACTGGACACGTCCCGCACCCGTGCCGCACAATTATTATTAGTAATGATTTCCCCTCCTGCCCAAACTTGACATTAGCGGAGTGAGTGCAATGACTGCAAAGCAGGTGGCGGCTTGTCTTGCCGTAGTGGCCGTGCTGTTTGGCTTTGGCCTGGGCGGCGCCCAGGCGGCCAAGCCCAACTTCGTGGTGATCTGGGGTGACGACATCGGCCAGAGCAACGTCTCGGCCTACACCAAGGGCATGATGGGCTACCGAACGCCCAACATCGACCGCATCGCCAACGAGGGCATCATCTTCACCGACTACTACGCCGAGCAGAGCTGCACCGCCGGTCGTGCCAGCTTCATCACCGGCCAAAGCGGTTTCCGCACCGGCTTGTTGAAGGTGGGCCTGCCCGGCGCGGACATGGGCCTTCGGGCCGGGGACCCCACCATCGCCGAGTTGCTCAAGCCCCAGGGCTACGCCACCGCCCAGTTCGGTAAGAACCACTTGGGCGACCGGGACGAGTTTTTGCCCACCAACCACGGCTTCGATGAGTTCTACGGCAACCTCTATCACCTCAACGCCGAGGAGGAGCCGGAGCTGCCCGACTACCCCAAGAATCCCGAGTTCAGGAAGAAGTTCGGCCCGCGAGGGGTGATCCACAGCTTTGCCGGCGGCAAGATCATCGACACCGGGCCCCTGACCAAAAAACGCATGGAGACTATCGACGACGACGTGACCGCGCGCTCGGTGGCCTGGATCCAGAAGCAGGCCAAGGCCAAAAAGCCCTTCTTCGTCTGGGTGAACTTCACCCACATGCACTTTAGGACCCACGTCAGCCCGGCCAACAAGGGCAAGTCCGGTAAATGGCAGAGCCCCTATCACGACGCCATGATCGGGCATGATGAAAACGTGGGCGACATCCTCAAAGTGATCGACAAGCTGGGCATCGCCGATAACACCATCGTGTTCTACAGCACCGACAACGGCCCCCACAAAAACACCTGGCCCGACGCGGGCACCAGCCCCTTCCGCAATGAAAAGAACTCCAACTGGGAGGGGGCCTTCAGGGTGCCGGCCATGGTGCGCTGGCCGGGCAAGATCAAGGCGGGATCAGTCTCCAACCAGATGATGTCTCATCTGGATTGGCTGCCCACCATCCTGGCCGCCGCCGGGGTCAAAGACATCAAGGACAAACTGCTGAAGGGCTATAAGGTGGGAGACAAGAAGTTCAAGGTGCATTTGGATGGCTATAACTTCCTGCCCTACCTGACCGGCAAAATGAAGAACTCGCCCCGTAACGAATTCTTCTACTTCTCCGACGACGGAGACCTGACCGCGCTTCGTTTTGACAACTGGAAGCTGGTGTTCGCCGAGCAACGGGCCCCGGGCACCATGAAGGTGTGGCTGAACCCCTATACCTTCCTGCGCGCGCCCAAACTGTTCAACCTGCGCACCGACCCCTATGAGCAGGCGGACATCACCTCCAACACCTACTGGGACTGGTGGCTGGACCACGCCTTCCTGTTCGTGCCCGCCCAGGCCTATGTGGGCAGGTTCCTGGCCACCTTCAAGGAATTCCCCCCCCGCCAAAAGGCGGCCAGCTTCACCATCGATCAGGTGATGGAAACCCTCAAGTTCCCTGGGGTGGGACAATAGCGCTTAGCTAGCGCCCGAACCAAAAACCAGACCGCGCCCGGTTCGCTGAGCCGGGCGCGGTCTTTTATTTTGGGGGCGCGATTAGATGACCAATAATCCGGAGACCGGGGCTACTTACCCGCCCCCGGGTAAATACGGGCGAAGTCATTGCGCATGCTGATTACGCTCCAGCCCCGCCGCTTAGCCTCGTCCCAGGCTTTGTCCAGGCGGCCGATGGAGGAGTCCCGGTCATAGGCATACTCCCGCGCCGCGTCGTCGTGATGCACCAGGAGCATCAGCCTGGCGCCTTGCCCGGCCGCGGTCCACTGCAGCATGGCCAAATCGCCGTCAGAATTGCCCGCCGCCAGGATGGGCCGCCGCCCGATATGCAGGTTGATGTTCAGCGGCTTGGCCTCTTTGTCGTTGAAGCTGGCCAGTTGGGGGAGCTTGATGATCACCGGCTTGCCGTCTTTGATCTGCCATTTGCCTTTCAGGCTGGTTCCCACCACCCGCTCGGGCGGCACGCCGTAGACCTTCTCGGCAAAGGCGCGCACGAAATCGATCCCCCCGCCGGTGACGATGAAATTTATAAATCCATTCTTAGCGAGGTAGCGCAGCAACTCCAGCATGGGCTGATACACCATGCCGGTGTAGGGCAGGCCGGTCTGGGGGTGCCGGGCTTTTTGGAGCCAGGCCCTGACCGTGGCCTGGAACTCCTGGCTGGTCATGCCCGTGTGGGTGGCGGTCAATAGTTTTATGAAGTCGTCATGATTCAGCCTGTCCAGCCTGGCCCTGTCGCCGGACAAGGCCGTGGCGAACGGCTCTTTATTTTTCCACTCAGGATGCTTGCCAGCCAGGGCCTTGACCCGGTCCAGGACAAAGGCCAGTTGGAAATAAAAGGGCTGCTCGGCCCACAAGGTGCCGTCGTTGTCGAACACCGCGATGCGCTCGGCCGGGGGCACGTAGTCCGGGCCGCCCTTTTTGGTCACCCGGTCCACGAAATCGATGATAGCCTTTTTGGCCGGGCCATCCCGCCAGCCGGGCAGGGGGTCGCCGCTGCCGGAGGCCGGCGCCGCGCCGGGCAGGGCCAGCAGGAGCAGCAAGAGGAATGCGGGAATGAAAAAATATTGATAACGTCTCGTATGGCCGACCATGATCTCCCCCGATTCGGAGTGCACGCAGTTCTGCCGTCCATTTGATCATCGCACACCAGGCCGGGGGAGGCTAGCCAAAGGGCCTGCCAAAGTAGGTGAGCACGGCCAGGGCCAGGAGGTACACGCTGATCAGGGACTGGATGCCGGACACGGTGCGCACCCAGCCGGTGGCGCGCAGGGTGTATTCCCGGGGCTGCATGCGGGTGATCCAGTTGCCCACGTTCAGGTCGCGCCAGCCGATGTGGAAGGCGGAGAGGATGGAGAAGTACATAGCGTAGTTGTCAACCAAGTCCTGGTTTGCGTCTAGCCGGGCTTCCCCTTTGTCGCCCCCCAAATCCTTCCTGATTCTGTCCGGGCTCCATTTTTTGTAGATGCCGTCCGGGCCGGGAAGGTAGAGGGCAATGAGGTAGGGAACGGCGAAAAAGGGAATCAGGCAGAGCATGATGATCAGGGGCCTACCTGGGTGCATGCCCCAACCGCTGGGGAGTTCGAAGAGCAGGTAAGTGAATATACTTTCGAATGGCCCATAATGTTGGAGGCGTTCGTTGTGTTTTAAAGCGTAAGTTAGTTGACGCTCTTGTTCCCTGAGACCGTCCGCCTTAAAAGCGTTTCGCAACTCCACCACTGCATGTTGAGAGTCCTCGAAAGTTAGTTCCCTGAGCCCCTCTGCGGATGCAATTGATGGTATGTACGGCAGACTACCTATCTTAGGTATAAATCTTAAACCATGTACCCTCGCGCCCCAAAATTTAGCACCCAGCAATTTGACTTCGACCATTTTTGCATTTTCCAGGTTTGCTTCGTAAAAATTTGCCCCCCTTAAATCAGTCTCCCAAAACTCAGCATCCATCAATTTAGCCTTCCTGAAATTAACCTCCCTCGAATCAGCTTTTGTAAAATCGGCCCCGATTAAAAAAGCCCCTTTTAAATCAGCCCCTGCCAAATCAGCCCTCGTTAAATCATTTCCAATCAGAGTGGCCCCCTTTAGTTGGGCTCCGCTCAAATCTGCCCGCCTCCCCTCCTGGCCTTCGGTAGTCAGCCACAATTCGTGCTGATTTAAAATGAGCGCCAAGTCTTTTTCAGTAATCACCGTTCCGTCAACCAGCTTGCCAGTCCATTCCTGCCCCGCCTGTCCTTCAGCGGCCCCAGCACCCAAACCAATAAACACCACCCCGGCAAGGGCTACAACCCTCATTACTAACCCCAAAGACCTCATGATTGCCCCCCTGGCCACGTGGTCCTCTTGCTCACTGTTGATTTGAACTGGCCCCGGATGGGCCCTGGCGATATAGTCACACTACTATATTATAAGAAGGCATCTCAAGATTCCCGGAGCAGACACCATGAGCGAACCCGGCATGAAATGCAGCCGCTGCACCGCCCCGGCCCGCTTTCGCTTCCCGGCCCACAACGCCCGCTTTTGCGACGACTGCCTGGAGGTCTTCGTGCTCCGCCAGGTGGAGCGGGCCATCGCCAAGTTCAAGATGCTCACCCCCGGCCAGAAGGTCCTGGTGGCGGTCAGCGGCGGCAAGGACTCCCTGGCCTGCTGGCAGATACTAAAAGAGCTGGGTTACCAGGCCGAGGGCCTGCACGTATCTTTGGAACTGGGCGCCGGCCAGTTCTCCGACGCCTCCCTGGCCTCCTGCCAGGAGATGGCACAGCGCCTGGAGGCCCCTTTGCATCTTTTGCGCATGGAAGACCTCACCGGGCACAGCGTGGAGGATATCTCCCGGGCCAACCAGCGCAACTTCTGCTCGGTGTGCGGCACCCTCAAGCGCTACTATCTGAACAAGCTCTGTCTGGACCTGGGTTTTGACACCCTGGCCACCGGGCACCACCTGGACGACGAGGCCGGCCGGCTGTTGGGCAACATGATCCGCCGCCACCAGCGGCATTTGGACAACCAGTGGCCGGTGCTGGAGGGCACGCCTGGGGGCTTCGCCAAGAAAATAAAACCCATGTGCCGCCTGGCCGGCCGCGAGATCAAGGCCTATGCCAAGGCCCGGGACCTGCCCGTGGCCCAGGGCCACTGCCCCCGCTCCAAGGGAGCCACTCTGCCCTATTACCAAGAGGCGGTGCTGCTCCTGGAAGAGCGCATGCCCGGCACCACCCGGGATTTCTATCTGGGCTTCTTGGAGGACAAGGTCAAGCCGCCGGTCCAGCCGGATGTGGCCTCGTCCTGCTCGGTGTGCGGGGCACCCACCTATGCTGAGGCCTGCACCACCTGCCGCTTTTTGGAAAAGACCGCCAGGCGCAAACAGGAGCGGACCGGTGCGGCTCAAGCGCAAAGTTGACTTCGACCCCGCCGCTGACTTGGAGCGAATCACCGAGTTCGCCCGGCGCTGGCGCAGCCTGTTCCGCCCGGCGGAGGTGGCCTACACCCCGGAGCACTTCCGGGCCGAGCTGGAAAAGCTGGACCAGGCCCGCCGCCTGCGCCTGTATCTGGTGACCCGCCCTTATGATCCCATCGCCCTGGCCATCCTGGATGGCTTGAATCCGGATGATCTTCTTCAGCTCCTCTCCCTGGCCCCTCTGGACGACCACAGCGTGCTGCGGCCCTGGCTGGCCAGCCACGGCGAGCGCCGCCGTGCCATGGAACAGGCCCCGGCCGAGCCCTCGGGCCGGGGGGTGTACGCCTTTGTCCTGGGGGAGCCGGAGGGCATGGCCCTGATCGACCTGGAGCCCGAGGGCCTGGTCCTGGCCCTGGCCCGTTGGGGGGATAAGAACGTCCTGGAGCCGGAGCCGCTGCTGGCCCAGCGCATGAGGCTGTTGGGCGAGCAGATCCAGCGCCTGGCCCAGCCGGAGGCCGATGAGTCCGAGCCGGAAACCTAAATAAAAAAAGTTTGGAAAAAAGAAATATTCCTCCAGCCCCATTTTATTTCATACAGACGGGATGGTT
>JANQFN010000572.1 GCA_028277825.1 Desulfarculaceae bacterium | reverse complement strand
CCTCATTCCACTGGGGGTCGCGCATCAGGGTGTTGGCGTTGAAATCCATGTGCCGCCCGGCGCTGAGGATCAGGGGGAACTCCGCATCCGGCTCCAGGGACGCGGCCTCGCCAGCCGGTTCTATGGAGGCCACCCAGTCGGCCATCTCCGGCACGTGCACGTCGATTTTGCCGTCCGGGGTCTGCAAGCGGGACCAGTTGTCCTCAGGGTCGCACTTACCCACCCAGACTCCCTCGGGGTGGTCCAACAGCGCCTGGAAGATGGCGTCGCCCATGGCCGGCCCGGCCGCGAAGCCGGCGCGGGCCGCGTTTTGCTGGAAGTCCTTGGGCGCGGTCATCAACAGGCCCCACAGGGCGGCCATATTTCCCGAGCCCATGTGCTGGCCTATGGTCTGGGCCAGAACAAAGGGTGCGGCGGCCATGGCCTTGGGCTCGCTCTGGGCGTAGCCCATGAAGGCCATGGCGAATCCCAGGCGGTTGCCCTTGGCGGCCTCGTGCAGCGAGTCTGGGATGTCGGGGATCAGGCCCAGACGCTCAGCCAGTTGGGTCATGATCCAGCCCGCCTCCTGGCCCTGGCCCTCCGGCTCCACCACCGGCCGCCTTAGCTGGAAGAAGACTCCGGGGTAGGTCCAGGTGAAAAAGGTGCCGTCCCAGGACTCATAGCCCGAGCGGCTGGGCAAGACGTAGTGGCTCAGGCGCGCGGTCTCACTCATCACCAGCTCGCAGGTGACCAACAGGTCCAGTTCGGCAAAGGCCTCCTCATAGGCCGTGGTGTCGGCATAGGAGCGCAGGGGGTTGGACTGGCTGCAGATCAGGGCGCGCATGCGCTGGGGATGGTCCACCGTGATCTCTTCGGGCACCACGTTGGGCGGGAAGATGCCCATGATGGCCGGGAAGTCGGTGGCCACGGTGCGCCAGGTGCGTTCGTCGCGCTCGTCGGAGTGGGCGCCGATGGGCATAACCGAGCCGGGGATCACGTTGCCGCCGGACATGCAGAGCCGGCCGCAGATGGCGGGCAACAGATGCAGCAGATAGGAGGTGGCGGTGCTGTGCCGGCTGAGGTAGACCCCCAGGTCGGGGTGCACCGCCCAGCGTTTAGTGGTGAGCAAATGGCAGAGTTCCAGGACCTGCTCGTATTCCAGCCCGCAGACCTCCACCGCCGCCTTGGCGTCGAAGCCCTCAAACCAGGGCTTGATCTCCTCAAAGCCATTGAGGTGCTCATTGATGTAGGCCTGGTCCTGCCAGCCCTGGTCCAGGATCATGGCGATAATGGCCTTGAGCAGCAGGGCGTCGCTGCCCGCCTTGATGGGCAGGTGCATATTGGCCCGGGCCGCGGTCTCGGTGCGCCGGGGGTCGATCACCACCAAGGTGCGCTCCGGATCCTCGGAAATGGCCTTGAGGATGCGGCGGGTCTGGGGCATCTGGTGGCTCATCCAGCCGTTCCAGCCTATGGCCAGCAAAACTTCGCACTCGTGTTCGTCGGGAATGAAGTGCAAATACTGCTTGCCCGAAAAGCGGCCCGAGACCCAAAAATGGCCGGTGAGTTCCTGACCCAGGGCGTTGTAGTGGTAGTGGGAGCCCAGGCCTCTGAGCAGGCGCACCCCAAAGGCGGCCTCGGCATGGCAGCCCTGGCCGCCGCC
>JANQFN010000254.1 GCA_028277825.1 Desulfarculaceae bacterium | reverse complement strand
GCGAAACCCCAACTTGGCCCACATGCTGGCCCACAGCGGTTTTGATTTTTTTATCCTGGACAACGAACACGGCGCCTTTTCAATGGAGACCGTGGCGGCCATGATCGCCGGGGCCCGGGGAGCGGGGATCGAGGTGGTGGTCAGGGTGCCCGAGATTCGGCGCGAGGCTGTATTAAAACCCTTGGACCTGGGCGCCGCCGGTCTGCTGGTTCCCATGGTGGACACTGCGGAGCAGGCCGGGGAGGTGGTGGCTTTGGCCAAGTACCCGCCCATGGGCAAACGGGGCGTGGGGCTCAGACGGGCGCACAGCCTCTATAAAAACGTCGATGCCGCCCGGTACCTGGAAGAGGCCAACGCCGAGACCTTCATTGCGGTGCAGGCCGAGACCGCCGAGGCGGTGGCCAACGCGGCGGATATCGCGGCGGTGGACGGGGTGGACGCCATCTTCGTGGGGCCCATGGACTTGTCGGTGAGCTTGGGTATGCCGGGCCAGGCCGGCGATCCGGAGATGGTCGGCGCCATGGAGCAGGTGGTGGCCGCCTGTCAGGAGCAGGGCGTAGCGCCGGGCCTGTTGAGCTTCGATGCGGCCGGCGCGCTGAACTGGATCAAAAAAGGCATGCGCTTCATCGCCTACAGCACGGATATCAATCTCTTGGCCGACGGCGCCAGAGCCGCGCTGAAACAGATCAGGCGGGGGGCTGAAGACTAGCCGGGTCTAGGCTTCGGACAGGGCCAGGTCCAACACCTCCAGGGCGAAGTCCACGTCGGCCTTGGTGAGGCACATGGGTGGTTTGATCCTGAGCACATTGCCGTAGAAGCCGCCCTTGGCCACCAACAGACCCAGGTCTTTGCTCCGTTCGAACACGCGTACGCACTCCTCGGTGGCCGGCGCCTTGCTCTCCCGGTCCTTGACCAGCTCCACGCCCAGCATCAGGCCCCGGCCGCGCACCTCGCCGATCAGCGGGTGTTTGTCCATGAGCCCCAGCAGGCCGTCTTTGAAGTAGGCGCCCACGCTGAGGCAGTTTTCCTGCAGGTTCTCGTTGTCGATAACCTCCAAGACCGCCTTGCCCGCGGTGCAGGAAATGGGGTTGCCGCCAAAGGTGTTGAAGTGGATGCGCTCCTTGAGGCTCTCGGCGATGGCCGGGGTGGTGACCACCGCGGCCAGGGGCAGGCCGTTGCCGATGCCCTTGGCCATGGTCACGATGTCCGGAATCACCCCCTGGGTCTCAAAGCCCCAATAGAACTCGCCGGTGCGGCCGAAGCCGGTCTGCACCTCGTCGGCGATGCACAAGCCCCCGGCCTGGCGCACCTGGGCATAGACCTCCTTTAAATAGCCCGGCGGGCACTCCACGCTGCCGCCCACGCCCTGGATGGTCTCGGCGAAAAAGGCCGCCACCTGGCCCGGGGTGGCGAAACGAATCACATCGCCCACATCGGCGGCGTACTTGGCCCCGGCCTGCGGGGCGTCCCGGCCCCAGGGGCCCCGGTAAGGGTAGGGCGCCAAGGCGTGGTGCACCCCGAAGCTGTGGGGGACGTTGTACTTCCAGTTACTGTGCGAAGTGAGCCCCATGGACGAAGGGGTGCCGCCGTGATAGCCGTTACGAAGCGCGATGACGTCGTAGTTGCCGGTATTGAGCCGGGCCATCATCAGGGCCAGGTCATTGGCTTCGGAACCCGAGTTGACAAAGTAGCACACGCTCAACTCGCCGGGCAGGCGCGCGGCCAGCATCTCGCCGTAGGTGGCCACCGCCGGGTGCAGATAGATGGGCGAGGTGTGCCACAGGGTCTCCAACTGCTCCCGGGTTTTTGCCAATACATAGGGGTGGCAGTGGCCCACGGAGATAGTGACGATACCGCCGATGCAGTCCAGATAACGCCGCCCGGTTTCGTCGTAGAGGTACTGCATGGAGCCCTCCACCACCATCAGCGGATTTTGGTAATAGGTAACCAGCGACGGCGTCAGGTAGCGTTGCCTCAGGGCGCGCACCTCGCCCGGGCCGGGACCCTCATAGGGGCGGGGCTGGTGGTCATAAGGAGGAAGCTGGGGCGCTGCCATGACGGCTCCTTTGGCTGAAGGTTACTGGCCGGTGGCTCGTTAGACCGAGAACAGGCCCCCGTTGACGTCCAGGTTGAGGCCGCTGATGTAGGCGGCCTCCTCGCTGCACAAAAACAAGACCGGACCGGTGATCTCTTCCACCGTGCCCAGACGCCTGAGGGGCACCCGGCTCAAATAGGCCTGTTTTTCTTTATCGCTGAGCCGCTCCTGCCACATGCCCTGGAGCCGCGGCCCGCTGAGGATGATGCCCGGCGCCACCGAATTGACGTTGATGCCGTAAGGGCCCAATTCCTGGGCCAGGTGCCGGGTGAAGGTGATGATGGCTCCCTTGGCCGAAGAATAGGGCAGGGGAGTCACGGTGCCCCCAATGCGTGCGGCCAGGGAGCTGAGGTTGACGATCTTGCCAAAGCCCTGGGCCTTCATCAGCGGCGCCACCGCCTTGCAGCACAAATACACCGCCCGCAGGTTCAGGTGCATCACCGCGTCCCAGTGCTCCTGTTCGATCGCGTCGATGGACCCATGGGGCGCGCCCATGCTGCCCCCGGCGTTGTTGATCAGGATGTCCACCCCGCCCAGTTCGGCCACGGTGCGCTCCACCAGGGCGGTCACCTCGCTGGAGTCGGTGACGTCGGTCTGTTGATAGAGGCACTCACCGCCGGCGTCGTTTATGCCTCGGGCGGCTTTTTCCAGGTCTGTCTTGGAGCGGCCGGCGATCATCACCCGGCAGCCCTCGGCGGCCAGGCCCCGGGCAAAGTCCCTGCCCAGGCCCCGGTTGCCGCCGGTAACGATCGCCCGCTTGCCCGCAAAGCGCATAATCGCTCCTCAGTCCAACTCGCCCATGTCCCGCAGGAATTTGCGCAGCTTCAAAAGCTTCAGATCCCGCTCGTGCATGATCTCCTTGGGGGCTTTGCCGCCGTAGTCATAGAAACCGGCGCCGTCTTTGACCCCCCGGCGGCCTTGGGCCACCAGCTCGTCGATCATGTCGCATTTGCCCCGCACCTCGGGT
>JANQFN010000508.1 GCA_028277825.1 Desulfarculaceae bacterium | reverse complement strand
TGACCCTCAAAGATATCGCGCTGCTGAATCTGCGGCGACGCAAGGCCAAGGCGGCCTTTGTGCTGGCCGGGCTGATGATCGGGGTGGCCACCATGGTGGCCCTGATGAGCCTGGCCACCGCCTTGACTAGCGAGATCACCGACAAGCTTGAAAAATACGGGGCCAACATCCTGATCACCCCGGCCTCGGACCAGTTGCAGCTCTCCTACGGGGGCTTGAGCCTGGGCGGCTTCTCCTTTGATACCAGGGAGATCAAGCAAGCCGATCTGGCGGCGATCAAGGACATTAAAAACGCGGCCAACGTGGCTGCGGTGGGCCCCATGGTCCTGGGCAAGGTCACGATCAAACAGCGTCCGGTGCTCTTGGCCGGCATCGACTGGGGCACCACCATGATCCTCAAGCCCTGGTGGAAGGTCTCTGGCAAGCCCCCGGCTGAAAATCAGATTCTGGCCGGGGCCGAGGCTGCCCGCCTGTTGGGCCTAAAACCCGGCGAGCAAGTGGACATCGCCGGCCGCCGCCTGACGGTCAGCGGCGTCCTGGCCGCCACCGGCTCCCAGGATGACCAGCTCATCTTTGCGCCTTTGACTCTGGCCCAGGGCATTCTTCAGAAAGACGGCCTGGTCTCCATGGTGGAGGTGGCCGCCCTGTGCAAGGACTGCCCGGTGGAGGACATGGTCAGCCAGATCGGAGGGGCGGTACCCGGCGCCAAGGTGACGGCCATCCAGAGCGTGGTCAAGGGCCGCATGGAGACCCTGTCCCACTTCCGCCGCTTCGCCCTGGGAGTGTCCTTGTTGGTGGCGCTTTTGGGCGGGCTGGTGGTTCTGGTCACCATGATGGGCAGCGTCAAGGAGCGCACCGGCGAGATCGGCATCTTCCGGGCCATCGGCTTCCGCCAGGGCCAGGTGATGCGCGTGGTCTTGACCGAAGCGTTGATGCTCTCGGTAGCCGCCGGGGTGCTGGGCTATGTCTTGGGCCTGGCCGCCGGCGAGTTGGCCCTGCCCTGGTTCAGCCAGGGCGGCGGAACCCACCTGAGCTGGGACCCGCTCCTGGCCGGCGCGGCCCTGTTGATGGCCCTGGTGGCCGGGCTGGCCGCCAGCTTCTACCCCGCCCTGATGGCCTCGCGTCTGGATCCCCACGACGCCCTGCGTGCCCTTTAGGAGAGGATCATGAGCTTTATACAAGCAGAGGACCTGAAAAAAACCTACGGCAGCGGCGAGGCGCTGGCCACCGCCCTGGCCGGGGTGAGCTTCACCATAGAAGAGGGCGAGTTCGTGGCGGTGATGGGCCCCTCCGGCTCGGGCAAGTCCACCCTGCTCTCGGTGCTGGGCGGACTGAACACCCCCGATAGCGGCGGCCTGCTGGTGGACGGCCTGGACCTTTACGGTCTGAGCCAGAACCAAAAGGCGGACTTCAGGCGCGAGTACCTGGGCTTTGTCTTCCAGAGCTTCAACCTGGTGCCCTACCTGAACCTGGCCGAAAACGTGATGCTGCCCCTGGCCATCAAGAAGATGCCCAAGGCCCAGCGTCTGGAGATGGCCTCCGAGGCCCTGGCCCGGGTGGGTCTGGGCGGCAAGGAGCGGCGCCTGCCCAGCCAGGTGTCCGGCGGCGAACAGGAGCGGGCCGCAGTGGCCCGGGCCCTGGTCAACCGCCCGCCGATCCTGTTGGCCGATGAGCCCACCGGCAACCTGGACCAGACCACCAGCAACCAATTGATGGAACTTTTAAAGCGTCTGGGCCAAGAGGGCATGACCATCATCATGGTCACCCACAGCCCGGAGTGCGCCTCATACTCCCAGCGGGTGCTGGCCATGAACGACGGCCTGATCGTACCCTCCGGGCCACAGGCGGCGGCAGAACTGGCCGCCTGCGAGGACGCGGCCCTGCTACCGGGCTAGCCGTGGCCCGCCGCGGGCCGTGCCAGGACCTCCAGGAGCAGCAGGGCGGTGACCAAGGCCATGCCCCCCGCGAACCAGAGATAGGAGGAGTTTGCCCCCTCGGGCAGCTCCTCCTTGAACACGTTGTAGAGGATGGAGCCCGATAAAAAGGCGATCATCAGACTGACCAGCACCACGTTGATGGGCTCGGTGAGCGCGGTGACCAGCCAGCCGGCGCCCAGGGAGCCCAGCAGCAAGAGCCGCCCCACCAGGGAGAACTGGGCGTGGAAGTGACGGTTGAAGTTGCGGTCGCTGAGGATGAAGTGCAGGCTCATGGCCACGGTGAAGATCAGGGCGTAGAATACTCCGGTCTGCACCCTCAACGGCATGGTGTAGGTGATCAGAAAATTGTACAGGCAGTACATGCCCAGGTGCAGGTGATAGACCCGCACCGTGGCCCGGCCGCCCCGGCTGGCGCTTTTTTGGGCCAACAGCTCCAGCCCGTAATAAAGGGTGAAGCCAAACAGGGCCAACAGGAAGATGCCCAGGTCCAGCAGGGGGGTGAGCGGTACCACCTCCTTGAGGGCCTCGCCGATGGCGGTGTTGCCCTCCACCAGCTCGGGCAGCATGTGCAGAAAGACATAGGCCACGGCGAAGCCGCCGGCAAAGGAAGTAATGCGGCGCTCGCCGGCCCCGGGGATCTTGGCGATCAGGGGCGAGAGGTAGTGGCTGACCATTAGGGCCAGGGTGATGGCCAGGGCCACCAACATGTTGCCGAGTTTAATAAACTCCAAAGCTTGCACCTCGAGTCCGGCTTCGCCAGCCACCGGCACACTGTGTTGCTGGCTGCGCTCGGACCTCGACGTAGTGTTAACTACGCCTCCGGTCCTCGCTTGCCAGACGCCTTGTTTGCCGGCGGCTGGCTGTGCCGGACCGGACGGGAATTCTATTCTTGCAATCTCAGCTCATTTTCCATGATAACCCAAGAAAACGTAATTAATCTGGCAATACTGCTCATATAGTGAAATACCAGGCCAGACCAGGCACATATTTCGGCATCGTGGTTAGTTAAAAACCCCGGGACGAATCTCGGGGTCCTTAATAGCCTATCTTCGGGGTCACTTCTTGCCGGATTTTCCCCAGTTGAACAGGTCTTCCTGCAACTGCTTTTCCAGCCCCGGCGACCAGGTCAGGCGCCACTGACCGTTCTTGTTGACATAGAGTTCCTTGACGATGATGGAGTCGTGCTCCGGCGCCTTACTGCCCTTGACCTTGACCTGCCGGTTTAAGTGCCGGGCCAGGATGCCCCGGTTGAGGTTGGACAGCAGATACCATTTCTTGGGACCGGTCAGGAGCACGAAGGTGCTCTCCACCGCGATCAGGGGGTCTTCCATGTTCACCGGGCATACCTTGCCCTGGGTGACGCAGGTCAGGCCCTGGATGCTGCCCTCCCAGGTGCCCTCCTGGGCAGTGGCCGGAGCCGCGGCCAGGGCCAGGACGCAAAGACTCGCCAGCATTAAAACGTATTTACCCATGACATTTCGCTCCCGCCGTTTGATCTGGACTACCTAAAGAATAAGGCCTTAGAGCCAAAGCTGCCAATCTAACGCTGCAAGGCCTCCGGTCCCTCGGCCAAAAATAGCTCGCCGTCGGCCATGCCCAACTCAAAGGCGCGGTGCAGGGAGGCGGGATCGGTGTAGTCCCACTTGGCCGCCGGCACCGGTGTTGAAGGCTGTACGTAGGTGCGCCCGGAGTGGCCTTTGAGCTTTGCGGGCTCATAGCGCCGGGACAAGAGGATCAGGCTGGGGCCGTCCTCGGGCCCTAGGGCCGCCAGGGGCACGTTGTCGATCAGCCCGCCGTCCAACACCGGCCCGCCGCCCAGGCGCATGGCAGGCAGCACCGGCGGGGTGCAGGAGGTGGCCAGCAGCAGATCGGCGGCCTCTTGGGGGGTCTGGCACTGGTTCAGGTTTACCACCTGGGGGGTGAAGCCCAGCTTGGCGGGGAGCACCGGGTGCAGCGGGGCCTTGAGGTGCTTTTCCAGGGTGTAGGCCAAAAAGCCCAACAGCACCCCGCCCAGGGAGCCGGCCCAGGACGGCGGCCGGGCCAGGAGCACCCGCACCTCGGGTCCGGCCTTGAGAAGCGCCAGCTCCTTTTCATCCAGCAGGGTCAACAGGGCGTGCCGGTAGATGGCCAGGTGGGGGAAGGGGCGCTGGCCCCGGAGCAGGCGGGAGAAGTAGAAGTTCTTGGGGTTGGCCAAAAGGGCCACGTCGTAATGGGCCAGGGCCTTTTCGGCGGTGCCGGCCAAGGAGCAACAGGCGATAGCCGCCCCGGCGCTGACCCCGGCCACCACCTTGGGCCGCAGCGGCCAGGCCGGGGCCACCACCTGCCAGAAACCGGCCTGCCAGGTGCAGCGGTTGCCGCCGCCGGCAAACACCACGGATCGGAAATCGGTACGGGACAAGAACTCAGCGCATCATCTGGCGGAAGGTCACCTTTTTCCAGTCCTTGGGCGCCCGGAAGACGTCAGCGGAAAGGTTCTTTTTTACCGCCGTCTTGGTGACCGTCTTGGACATGGGGCCGCCGCCGGTGTCCTCCATCATGAAGGGATAGCCCTTGGATACCACCTCGGCTACCTGGGGCGAGCTGCGCCAGCCGGGCTGGCCGGAGACCTGCATCTCCTGCACCAGCTTGAACAGCTTGGCCATGTTCAACTCTTTTTGCAGGCCGGGCACCGGCCCCACCCACAGCTTCTGCTTGAGCTGGCCGTTGACGAACACCTCATACTCATTTGTCTTGAATCCGGCCACCTTTTGGCTCTTGCCGGTGGATTTCACCTCCACCTTGGGGGCCGGCCCCTTGGGGCCCCGTCCCAATTGCTTGAGCATCATCTGGCGCATCTGGGCCCGCTGCTCGGGCGGCGCCTGCTTGAGCATGGTTTCCAGGCGCTGGTCCAAGGCCTTATTCATCTCCTTGGACAAATCAGCCGGCTTGCCCTGCCAGTATTGCTTCTTGGAAGGGTTGAGCATGGTGACCATGCCGCTGTTCAAGTCGTAGATGACCCCTTCAGCGCCCGCGCCGGTGCGCACCTTCTGGTCCTGCACCTGCACCGTGATGATCTTGCCGCCAGTGTCCTGGGTGAAGACCCAGCCGGCCAAGGCGCTGCCGGCATAGAGGGTGAGGGCCAGGGCCAAGAGGATGCCTTTGATTTTCATGTGATTTGCTCCTGCTAAGAGGGTCGCCAAAATGAGCCACCCCTATCAGAATCTAACCCGCCTGCAACCGTCTGGCAAGAGCTTGCCTCCGCCGGCCGGGAGGATTAGCATGGGTCAGGTGGTTTGCGCATCGGGATCAGAGGAGGTTGCCCGTGAAGATCATAGCCGGCGGCCTGGGGCTGCTTTTGATATTGACCTTGGCCTGGCCCGCTCCGGCGGCCCCGGCGCGGGAGGTGGCGCCGGGCGAGGCCTACCCCAACGTTACTTTCAGCGCCCCCTCCAGCCCGGCCCATTTAAAGTACCTGGGGCTGAAGCCGGGCCAGGAGTTGAATCCGGCCAAGATTCCGGCCCAAGCGGTGGTTATCGAGGTCTTCAGCATGTACTGACCCCACTGCCAAACCGAGGCCCGGCGGGTCAACCAATTTTACCGTCTGCTGCAGAAAGAAGGCCTGGGCGACAAGATCAAGATGCTCGGTGTGGGTGCGGCTAACAGTGCTTTTGAAGTGAAGGTCTTTCAGGACAAATTCAAGGTGCCCTTTCCCATGGTTGCCGACCCCGACCTCAAGGTGGCCGGCTTTGTGGGCAAGCCAGTCCTCACTCCCCATTTCGTGGTGCTGGCCCTTGACGGCAAGGGCGGCGCCAAGGTGATCTACTCCAAGAGCGGCAGCCTGCCCAAATTCAAAAAGTTCCTCCGGCAGATCAAGAAATGGTCGGGCATAAAATGAAGCGGCCATGCGGCCCGGGAAAGCGTTGGCGTGCTTTTCTTTGCTCGCGGGAAAAACTATAGTAGACAGGTCTGGTCAAACCCTTTAGCTGGGACACAAGTCATGGCTCCAGATCAGGACGCGCTGAAGCAGCAGGCCGCCGAGGCGGCGGTGGCGATGGTGGAATCGGGCATGGTGCTGGGCCTGGGCTACGGCAGCACCGCCCTGTTGGCGGTGCGGCACCTGGCCAAGCAGGTGCAAGCGGGCGAACTCACCGACGTCGTGGGCGTGGCCTGCGCTCTGGCCATGGACGAAGAGGCCCGCCGCCTGGGGCTCACGGTTTCCACCCTGGAAGAACACCCGGTGGTGGACTTGACCATCGACGGCGCCGACGAAGTGGACCCGGAGTTGAACTTGATCAAGGGGGGCGGTGGGGCGCTGTTAAGGGAAAAGGTGGTGGCCCAGGCCAGCCGGCGCGAGGTGATCATCGTGGACGAATCCAAGCTCTCGCCCCAGCTGGGCACCAACTGGGCCCTGCCGGTGGAGGTGGTGCCTTTTGCCGCCCGGCCGGTGGCCGACTTCGCGGCCAGCCTGGGGGGCGTGGCCGCCCTGCGCCTGACCGATGAGGGCCTACCCTTTGTCACCGACCAGGGCAATCATATCCTGGACTGCGACTTCGGGCCCATGGATGATCCCGCCGCCATCGCCCGGGCCCTGGAGGGCCGCGCCGGGGTGGTGGAGCACGGCCTGTTTTTGGGTCTGGCCACGCAGGTTATCGTGGCCGGCGCCGATGGGGTGCGCATCCTGGAAAGATAGCCCATCTCCCCCTGGACATAGTCCGCCCCCGGCCTCATGATTGGGGTTAGGAATTAATGTCCACCACGCCAAGAGAGTAGCGTTAACGTGTTGCGCATCCTCGCCAGCCTATTGATTCTGGGCCTGAGCCTGTCCTCGGCCGCGGCCCAGCAGCGCGACGACCCCCGCCAGTACATGGACGCGCTCCGGGAGCGGGACCGCATCATCTACGGCAATCCGGCGGCCAACGATCAAAAAGACAAACAGGAGAGTGAGCCGGGCTATAGCCAACAGACCGACCCCAACGTCAGACAGAGCGGCACCAAGAGTTACGAAGAGAGCATGCGGGAACAGGGCCGGGACCTCTACGGCCGGGAGATACCCCAGGAGGAGTTAAATAAGCCGCAGGTGCAGGAGGAGCCCCAGGGCTACATCATGAAGCCCCACAGCTCGGTGCCCGATGACAAGGCCCGCCTGATGGATTCACTGAACCAGCGCGACCGCCTTTTGGGCACCAAGTCAGGCAAAACCACCACCGCCCCCAAGCCCGATTACCGCGACCCGGGGCCCATGCGCCGGCTGAGGGTGACGGTCACCGACGAGGGGGGCAATCCGGTGGCCGACGCCGAGGTGACGGTGGTCACCGCCGCCCTGGGCAACTTCAAGGAGGGCAACACCAGCTCCCTGGGCAGCTATGTGGGGGCGGTGCGCTGCTATGTGCCCGGCCTGCACGGCAACCTGGTGCACAAGGTGAGGATAACCAGCCCGCAGGGCTTTGCCACCCGGCTTTTTACCTCCGACCCCACCAACTGCAATCTCACCGCCCAGGTGGACTTTGTCTTGCAGGCCGCGGTGGGCGGCGAAGACGAAATGCTCAAGCAGTACCGGGAGCGCCAAAAACGCTACGAGGAAGAGGGACCGCTGGCCCCGGGCGGCCAGTACCGCGATCCTTACCAAAAAGACCAGGTGGACCCCTACGAAAAGCGCTACCCCGATCAAAGCTATCCCGGCCAGTACAAGCCGCCGGCGGGCTCTCCCGGCGACGGCTCCGGCTCTGGCGGGGGGTAGGCGCCTACCGCGATCCCGCTTCAAGAACCAGGCAGGTTTTAATGAATTAGGGCCCGGCTCAGCGGCCGGCGGCCTCGC
>JANQFN010000480.1 GCA_028277825.1 Desulfarculaceae bacterium | reverse complement strand
CACCATCTCCCCGGTCTCTCCCGGCGCCACCGGCTCTAGCGTCTCCGGGTCCAATATTTCCAGTATGTAGTAATCCGCCCAATAATGGATACCCTGATGCGCCGCGCACTCGATGCCGGTGCCCGGCCCGTAGAGCTCGGTCAGACCCGGAATGTCGAACAACTCCGCACCCAGCCCCCGGGCGATCTGCTGGCGCATGGCCTCGGAGGTGCGCTCGCTGCCGTAGATCAGCCTTTGCAGCTTGACCTGGTCCTTTATGCCGCGGCGCTCCAATTCCTCGGACATCAACAGGGCCATGGAGGAGGTGCAGCACATCACCGTGGTCTGAAAGTCGATCAGGAACTGGCACTGCATCTCCAGGTTGCCCGGCCCCACCGGCAGGGCCAGGGCACCAAAGGTCTCGCAGCCGCGCTGGAAGCCCACCCCGGCAGTCCACACCCCGTAGCCCACCGCGATCTGCACCCGGTCCTCGCGGCTCAGTCCGGCCATCTCATAGCAGCGGGCGAACATGTGGGCCCAGTCGTCTATGTCCTTGGCCGTGTAAGCCAGCACCTTGCGCTTGCCGGTGGTGCCCGAGGAGGCGTGGATGCGCACTACATCGCTCAGCGGCACCGACAACAGCGGGAAGGGATAGCCCGCCCGGAGGTCGTCGGCGCTGGTAAGGGGCAGCTTGGTCAGATCTTCCAAGCTCTGGATGCCGTCCGGCCCCACCCCGGCCTCATCCAGGCGGTCGCGGTAGAACTCGCTGCCCTGGTAGGCGTGTTGCACGGCCCATTTAAGGCCGGCCAACTGGTAGTCGGCCAATACTTGCTCATCCTTGAAGCGAGGCATGAAGCTCATGTTTGCCCTTGTTCTCCCCCTATCACCGGTCCGAAGTGACTATTTGCCCTCGCCGCGCAGGCGCTGGGTCTCTGTTTGATCCACCGAAAAATCATCATTCAGGGCCACGCCATAATGCTGGCGGGCGGCCTCCGCGCTGATCACCTGGTCGCGTACCTCCCGGGCCACCAGGTCGGCCGGGCGCTGACGGGGATCGCCAAAACCGCCGCCGCCGCCGGCCTCCTGGTGATACAGGGTGCCGCTAGGCACCCCCCGAACCAGGTCCTTGGTGGTGCACTGGTAGCGCTCACCGTCGGGATACTCCAGCCAGATGGTGTTCAGGGCGCCTTCACCACCGCCGTGGGCCCCGAAGGCCGGCTCCACGTCGCCGTCGCCAAAGGTGACCACCTGGGTGTCCTCGCCGCCGATGACAAACTCGGTTATCACCCCCAGGCCGCCCCGCCAGCGCCCCGGCCCGGCCGAGTCGGTCCACAACTCGTGCTGCTTGAGCAGGTGAGGCGTTTGTTGCTCGAACATCTCATAATCCTGGTCCAGCACCCCGCCGCTGGCGTCGATCATGCCGATGTGGTCGTAGCCGTCCATGCCTTGGATGGCCCCGGAGCCGCCCTTGAGGCCCATGAAGCCAATGTCCACATAGGGCTCGCCCTTTCTGGTGTCCAGGCCCGTGGTCAGGGAGCACAACAGCTCGTTCCACTCCGCCGAGACCCGGTCGGGGATGGCCGGGGCCAGGGCGCGCATGATGGCGTCAGCATTGTTGGGGCACAGATGATTGCCATAGGTGGTGGCCGCCGGATAGGAGGCGTTTAGGATGGTGCCTTCGGGGATATCGATGGAGACCGGGCGCACCATGCCGTCGTTGTGGGGCATGTCCGGGTTGACCATCTGCAGGAAGGTCAAGAGGGTGGCCGAGGCGCTGGAGGTGTAGGTGCCGTTGACAAAACCCGTGGTCTGGGCGTCGGTGCCGGCGTAATCAAAGGCGATGGACTCGTCCTCCACTCTCACCGCCACCTTGATGGTGTAGACGCTGCCCGGGTTCTTGCCGTCGTAATAGGCCTGGGATTCGCCCTGGTACACCCCGTTGGGGATCTCACGTATCTCGGCGCGCATCATCTTCTCGGTGGAGTCGAACAAATGCTCCTTGTGGGCCTCCACCGTGTCCACCCCGTAGCGCTCCATCAGCTTGTGAATGCCCCGCTCGCCCACCACGCAGGAGCCGATCTCGGCCCGCATGTCTTCGGCCACGATGTCCAAACGGATGTTGGCGAATATAAGGTCCCAGACGTCCTTTCTCAGCTTGCCTTTCTCATACACCTTGATGGGCGGAATCCTGAGCGCTTCCTGCCACACCTCGGTGGCCTCGGGGTTGTACCCCCCACGCACCGCCCCGCCGATGTCGGCCTGGTGGCCCTTGCAGGCTGACCAGGCCACCAGCTCTCCCTGCCAGAAGATGGGCTTGAAGGCGGCCACGTCATTGTTCTGGTTGCCCATGGAAAAAACGTCATTGTGGAAGATGACGTCACCCTCGTGGATGTCATCGCCGTAGTAGTCGATGATGTACTCGCACACCGGCCCCAGGGAAAAGGCCAGGATGGGCAGATTTTCGCACTGCTCCAGCATCTTGCCCTTGGCGTCGTAGAGGCCGGTGACAAAATCCTTGGCCTCGCAGAGGATGGGCGAGCGGGTGGTGCGGGCCAGGGCGATGGACATCTCTTCGGTGATGGACTTGTAGCGCCGCTGCAGAATGGAGACCAGCACCTTGTCTATGTTTGGGCCGCTCATGACGCGATCCTTTCCCGGACCTGGTCCTCGTGGGAGGGCAGATAAAGGGCCATGGTGCCGTAGCGGTCCACGGCCAGGCGGTATTCCGGGGTGACGAAGGTGGAGGTGTTCACCTGCTCCACCATGGCCGGGCCGGCCAGGCGCATGCCGTGCTTCAATAGGGCCCCGTCGTATATCGGCACCTCTTGGAACTCCCCGGCGCTGGGCACGTAGACCTGGCGGGAGCCCTTCAGGGCCGCCGCCGGGTCCTGGCCGGCAAAGGGTTCTTCGCTGAAGCGGGGCTTGTCGGTGATGCCGGTGGTCTTCACCCGCATGTTGATCAGTTCCACCGGGGTGCCGGTATCGCTCAGTTCGTAGCCGTATAGTTCGAAGTGGGCCGGATGGAA
>JANQFN010000433.1 GCA_028277825.1 Desulfarculaceae bacterium | reverse complement strand
CGTTTTTTTCATAACACACCGATAAATGCTACCCGCATCGCCAATGCCGTCCAACCTTCGTGAAATATCCGGGCTAGGCCAGGCGCAGATGCCGCTCTTGAGCGTTCTGCTCCTGCTCGGCTGCGGTCGCCGGCTGCTCCCGGGCCCGGGCGGCGTTAATGCGCAGCATGGCCCAGACCATGACCAATAGATTGCCCAAGACCATTACGTTGAGCGCCAACAGCACCGGCAGGATGATCCAGTAACTCTGCATGTCCCTAACCATCAAAAGCATGGCCCCGGAAAAGACCATGGCAATGGCGGCGGCGGCCACCGACAAAAAGTAACCAGCCACGGTTCCGCAACGTTCGCTCTCGGGCAGGCAGGTTTGGTTTCCCAATCTCGCCATTTTTATCCTCCCTTCTTTTTCTGCCCTTTTGAATTGCAAGCCCGGTGCCAGGTCCCAGGTAAAGTGGCTCCCTGCGACCCTGCACCTGGCCAGATCGGATAAAAGTATTTAATAGCAAGTGCTTAAACCATATAGTTTGTATGGGTGCGGCAGGCCGAGGACCTGGCAATTCATTTGCCGCCAGTCGGCCTTTCGATGATGTGGCGAAATATCGAAACGCATGATCTGCACACTGAGCCGGAGCTGGCAAATAAAGACATTGATCCGTTGTCCGCCAGCCCAAGCGCAGCCTTGCATAGGTAGCCCGGCCCGGGTTATTTTAACGCCTGGTTTCAACATGTTTAAGCAGGGAGCCGACTAGTGGCAAAAAAGCGGCGGCAAGAGATTTTGTTGGGCAACGAAGCCCTGGCCCGGGGCCTGGTGGAGTGCGGCGTGCAGGTGATGACCGCCTATCCCGGCACCCCCAGTTCCGAGATACTGCCGGCGGTGGTGCGCTTTGGCAAAGAGCGTAAAAACCCGCCCTATTCGGAGTGGTCGGTGAACGAGAAGGTGGCGGTGGAGGTGGCCCTGTCGGCGGCCTACACCGGCAAACGCGTTGCTGTGGCCATGAAGCAGGTGGGGCTCAACGTGGCCCTGGACCCGGTGATGAGCGCGGCCTACATCGGCGTGACCGGCGGCATGATCATGGTCAGCGCCGACGACCCGGGCCCCCACTCCTCCCAGACCGAGCAGGACAGCCGGCTGTTGGCCCACTTCGCCAAGCTGCCGGTGTTCGATCCGGACAGCCCGGCCCAGGTCCGGGACCTGGTGGCCCCGGCTTTTGCCCTGAGCGAGCGCTTCGGTATTCCTGTCATGATCCGGCCCACCTTGCGGGTCTGCCACGGCCGCCAGAGCCTGTATCTGCGCCAACCCAAGGAGGTGGAGCGCCCGGCGAAATTCGTCAAGGACCCCTTCCGCTGGGCGGCGATCCCCAAGATGCGTCTGGCCCTGCATCAGGCTCTGAACGCCAAGCTGGCCGAAATCGCCGATTTTGTCAGCCAGAGCAAGAGCCTGAACACCTGGCACGCCCCGCCGCGCAAAGGCGCCCGCCTGGGCATTTTGGCCTCGGGCGTGGCCGCGGCCCTGGCCCGGGACGTGCTGGCCGAGTTGGGCCTGGATGTGGCCGGGGGCAAGGTGCCCTTTCTGCAGACCTCGGTGCCCTATCCTTTGCCCGCCGGGGCCGTGAATGAGCTCCTGTCCTCCTGCTCCCGGGTCCTGGTGATCGAGGAGACCGAGCCGGTGTTGGAGCTTCTGGCTCCGCAGCGGGACAAGCTGTGGGGCCGCTACTCGGGCCACGTACCCAGCGCCGGCGAGCTGACCCCGGACGTCTTGGGCCAGGTGCTGGAGGGCGCCCTCAAGCAGGCCCGGGTGAAAACACCCCGGCCCCGGGGCAAGGTGCTGGCCGTGCCCGACCAGGCGCCTCTGCGGCGGCCCAACCTCTGTCCGGGCTGCTCCCATAGGGCTGCCTTTTTCGCCATGCGCCGGGCCCTGCCCAAGGGCGTGTATCCCAGCGACATCGGCTGCTACACCCTGGGCCTGAACCAGGGCGCGGTGGACACCTGCCACGACATGGGCGCGGCGGTGACCTTTGCCTCTTCTTTGAGCCGCAGCTTCATGAACGACGGCCAGGACACCCCGGTGGTGGCAACCATCGGCGACAGCACCTTTTATCACTCGGGCACCACCGGCCTGATCAACGCGGTCTACAACGGTGCCCGCTTCGTGCTGGTGATCCTGGACAACGAGACCACCTCCATGACCGGCATGCAACCCACGCCGGAGACCGGGCTCACCGCCGACGGCCACCCGGGCCGCAAGGTGGACCTGATCAAGCTGGTCGGTGGCTGCGGAGTGAATTGGATCGAAGAGGTCGATCCCTACGACCTGGGCTTGATGCAAAAGACCCTGAAAAAGGCCTGGCGCCACGCCAAGAGCAAGAAGGGCTCGGTGGCGGTGATCATCGCCCGCCACGCCTGCGCCGCCCAGCGGCCCCAGGACTCGATGCCGGTCATGATACCGGTCCAGGTGCGTGGACCGGCGCCGCCGGCCCTGGCCAGATTCGACGCCAAGGCCAACCCCTGTGCGGACTGCGGCCGCTGTCTGGCCATCTGTCCGGCCGGGGCGCTCAGGCGGGTGCGCAAGGGATCTATCAAGGTGGACCCGGCAAAGTGCACCGGCTGCCGGCTCTGCGCCGAGGTCTGCCCCACCGGCACCATGGTGCTGGCGGCGTCCGGGGCCTGCACCGCCTGTGGGCTGTGCACCACCTGGTTCGCCTGTCCGGCGCTCAAACCGGACGCCCAGGGCTACATTGACATCGACCGCACCTGGTGCGTGGACTGCGGCATGTGCCTGGAGGTCTGCGCCCAGGGGGCCATCGTCAGAAAGGGGGCCAAGTCATGAGCGCGCTCAACTGGCAGGCGGTGGTGGCCGGCGTGGGCGGCCAGGGGGTGTTGTTCGTGACCCGGGCCCTGGCTACGGCGGCCCGGAAAAAGGCTTCGCGCATTTTGATCAGCGAGGTGCACGGCATGGCCCAGCGGGGCGGGGCGGTGGTGAGCCATCTCAAGGTGGGCGGCTACAGTGGGCCCTTGGTGGCCGCGGGCCGGGCTGAGTTGGTTTTCTCCCTGGATCCGGGCGAAGCGGTCAGGAATATGGCCTTTTTGGCGCCGGGCGGCACCCTGGTGGTCAATGCTCCGGACCTGGATTTTTTGACGCCCCAGGCCAGAGAGGCGCTGGCAGAGCACCAGGTGCGCGCGGTCTGCGCCGACGCCGGCGGCCTGGCCAGCGGCGCCGGAGCCCCCAAAGGGGCCAACGTGGTGTTGTTGGGCGCGGCAGCGGCGGCCGGGGCCCTGCCCCTGGCCACCTCCGACCTCAAAGACGCCCTGCTCTTGGGCCAGCCGGCCGGGCGCAAAAAAATGAACCGCAAGCTGTTCACCCTGGGCCAGGGAGCGGTCTGAACCGCGGTGCTTTACCCCGGCCGTGCCACTTGCTAGAATAGTTCCCGTTTTGGAAGCCTGCCCAGCAAAAATCCGGCGGCAGGAAAGGGTCCGTCTCAACAAGGAATTCGCTCAACCCGGGGGGGTGGCGGCGGCGCCACCGCGGGGTGACCCATGTTTCAGACCTATTACCTGCTGAATCTGGCTTTCACCGTAAGCTATACCCTGGCCCTGTTGGTATATCTGGGCCGCTATTCCCCGGACGACCCCAAGACCGGCGCCTTCCAGCGCTGGCTGGTGTGGGTGGTGGCTTGGGCCTTTTTCGACGCCCTGATCAGCCACGCCGCGGCGGCCTACACTCCCCAAACCGCCTTCCAACTCTACCGCTGGCTGAGTTTTTTGCCCCTCTTGGTACCCGGATTCGTAGGCGAGCTGGCCCTGGCCCTGATCCAGCCGGTGCGCCGCAAGGACCGCGTCTGGATCTACGGGCCGCCCCTGGCCTTTTACGCCGTAGCCCTGGCCGCCCCGAGCCAGATCAGCGGCCGGCTCTATGGCATCCCGGTGGGGGCGCCCAGCCACTTCAACCTCTGGTGGCAACTTTTTTTGCTCTATATCACCATCTTCGTCCTGATCATGCTGCTGCGCCTGGCCAAAAACGCCTGGGCCGAAAAGGAGCCGGCGGCGCGCAGCGAGAAGATGCTCCTGGTGTGGGGCGGCGCGGTGTCTCTGGTGCTGCAGGGCCTGGCCCAGGCCGCCATGGCCTTGGAGGGGCCGGATTTCCCCGCCCTGGCCAACCTGGCGGTGGCCCCCATCGCCCTGGCCGTGTTCTGGGGCACCAAGCGCTACGGCAAGGTCATCTCGCCCCAGGCCATGTACCGGGCCACGGTGCAGGCGGTGCCCAGCGGCCTGGCCCATCTGCAGGGGGGACGCCTGATTTGGGCCAACCGCAGCCTGACCAAGCTCCTGGGTTATCCCCGCTTCGACTCTCTGGTGGGTCAGGCGGTGACCTCGATTTTCCGGCCCGCCCAGGCCGGTCCCCGTGAGGCCCGGGAGTTCATCGACCAACTCAATGAGGGCAAATTGCGCAGCCGGGAGGTGGACCTGCCCGACGTCAACGGGCAGCCGGTTCGCTCTTTGGTGTCCAGCTCCCTGTTTGAAAAAGGCGATCCCGCCCGGGGCACCCTGGTGGTGGCTGGCGATTTGAGCGGCATGCACCGGGTGCGGGCCGATTTGCAGCGCTCCGAAGCCCGCTACCGCAACCTGGTGGAACAGGCCACCGAACTGATCGCGGTGATTCAGGACGAGGTCGTGGTCTACATAAACACGGCGGTAAGCGAGATATTGGGCCTGGAGCCGGCTGAGGCCATGGGCCAGGGCCCGGAGAGGTTTTTCCACCCCGATGACCTGCAGGTCATGGTGCAGCGCTACCGGGCGCGCATCTCCGGCCGGGCGGCGCCGCGTATCATGCCTTGTCGCTTGTTGACCAAAGACGGCGAAGTTAAATTCATGGAGGTGGCCTCCCGGGTGGTGGATTGGGAGGGACGCCCGGCGCTGCAGGTTTTCTTCCGGGATATCAGCGAGCGCAAGCGGGCCGAAGAAGAGCATGCCTCGCGCCTGGAGCGCTTTCAGCGCCAGCAGCAGGCCATTGTCAAGGCGGCGACCCTGGACTCGGTGGTTGCCGGTGACCTGGAGACCGCTGCCCGGGAGCTGGACGAGCTGGCCTGCGAAGCCACCCAGGTGGCCAACGTGGGCATTTGGCTCTTCACGGCGCCGGACCAACTCAGTTGCCTGGACTACTACAGCCAGTCCGGCAGCGGGCACAGCACCGGTCTCATTCTCAAGGCCAAGGACTATCCCAACTATTTCCAGGCCATCCACGAGGGCCGGGCGGTGGTGGCCGCCGATGCTCTCAACGACCCGCGCACCATGGAGTTCGCCCCCGAGTTCTTGGAGCCGGCGGGCATCACCTCCATGCTGGACGCGGCCATCCGCCTGGAGGGCAGGGTGGTGGGGGCGGTTTGCCTGGAACATGTGGGCCCCCAGCGCGAGTGGGCCGAGGACGAGGTGGCTTTTGCCGGCGCCATCGCCGACCAAATGGCCCAGGCTATGTTGGCCGCCGAGCGCAAGAAGGCCCAGGAGGCGCTGAAGGAGTCCGAGGAGCGCTACCGCAACCTGTTTGATTCCATCGGTGACCTGATCTACACCCACGACCTTGAAGGCCGCTTCCTCTCGGTGAACCCGGCGGTTTTAAAGGCCCTGGGCCGCACCCGGCAAGAGGTGATCGGCAGGCTGGCCAGCGATTTCATGCGTGAGGCCGACGGAGCTTATTTTAAAGACCATTACCTCTCCGATATCGTCAAGGACAAGCGGGCTGAGGGCCTTTTGGCATACCTGGATCGGGATGGGCAAGAGAAGTACCTGGAGTACCACAATATATTGGTTGAGCAGCCTGGACAGGAGCCCATCGTCAGTGGCTCGGGCCGGGAGATGACCCAAAGGGTGTTGGCCAGGCGGGAGCTGAAGCTTTTGCAGGAGCAGTTGCTCCAGGTGCAAAAAATGGAGGCGGTGGGCACCTTGGCCAGCGGCATCGCTCATGACTTCAATAATGTCCTGCAGAGCGTCACCGGCTATGTGCAGCTCTTGAGCGGCCAGCCGGCTTTGGATGCCACCAGCCGCAAACACCTGCAGCGGATCGAGGAAGCGGTGGGCCGGGCGGCGGAGTTGGTGCGGCGTCTGCTGAACTTCGGACGCCGGGTGGATGCCCAACTGAAGGTGCTGGATTTGAACCAGCAAGTGACCGAGGCGGTCAAGATCCTGGAGCGTACCATTCCCCGCATGATCAGCATTGAAACCGATCTGGCCGCCAGCGTCAGTCCCATCATGGGAGACCCCAACCTGTTGGAGCAGGTCTTGATGAACCTGGGGGCCAATGCCCGCGACGCCATGCCCCAGGGCGGCACCCTGGAGTTCAGCACCCGAGACATATTGCTGGATGAGACCTTTTGCCGCAGGCATCCGGTGCTTTCTCCGGGAGAGCATGTGCTGCTAAAAGTGGGCGATGACGGCCCGGGCATGGACAAAGACACCCTGGGGCATGTTTTTGAGCCCTTTTTCACCACCAAGAAGGTGGGGGAGGGGACCGGCCTGGGACTGTTCACGGTGTATGGCATCGTGGAGAGTCACAATGGTTTCATCGAATGTCAAAGCCGGCTTGGAGAGGGCACCCGTTTCAACATCTACCTGCCCGCGGCATCTAAACAGGAGGCCGGCGGTGAGCCGGCCTCCGGGCCGAAGGCCGCGGGAGGGAGCGGCGGAAAAGCCGTGCTGGTGGTGGATGACGAGGAGAGCATTCTGGAAACCGCCCGCCAGTTGCTGGCCTCTTCGGGCTACCGGGTGCTCACCGCCGACAGCGGGGAAGGCGCCCTGGAGATATACCAGGAGCGGCCCGGGGCGGTGGATGTTGTGGTGCTGGATCTGGGCATGCCGGGCATGGGCGGCATGCGTTGCCTTGAGCGGCTGCTGGAGGCAGACCCCCAGGCCAAGGTCATCGTGGCCACCGGTTACGCGGCCAGCGGCATGCGTAGCGAGATGCTGGCCGCCGGCGCCAAGCTCTTCGTCTCTAAGCCCTACCGTCTGCAAAACCTGCTGACCGGGGTGCGCCAGGTGCTGGACTCCGCTTGAGCTACGGCCTCTGACAAGCCAATCAGCTTTTATTTATTGGGCCTCAACCGGCAAAGCGCCGGGGGTGTTTTTCATGAATGTGCTCGCCGATGGCGCGCAGGCGGGCCATCTCGTCTTCACTCAAGGGGCCCAAATCCAGTGCGCTAAGGGCTTGCCGCATCTGCTGGACATCAGCCGGGCCGCTGAGGCAGACGTCCACCGCCGGGTTGCTCAGCACGAAGCGGTAGCAATCGGCGGCCGCGGGCGGCGTCTGTCCCGGCGGCATCTTTTTGGGATTGAGCAGGTCGCCCCAGCGGGTGGCGGTGTAGGTGACCACACCGGGCCGGTTTTGGGCGGCAAGCTTGGGGAAAACATCCTGTTCGGCCCCCGGGTGCACCGCGTTGTAGCGCAGGTGCAGGGCGCCGAAATTGCCGCTGGCGGCCAGGGCGGGAAAGGCCCGTCGGTTGTGCCCCGAGACGCCCAGGAACCTGCACAGCCCGCGCTGGCGCAAGGCCATGGCCCGCTCCAGAATCCTCTGCGGCGGCGCCTGGTTGTACCAGCCCAACAGCAGCACGTCGGTGGTTTCGATGCCCAGCTTCTTGAGGCCCTTTTGCAAAAAGGCCTCCATCAGGGAGGCGGAGCGGGAATAGCTTTGTAACACGATGACCAGGTCGTCCCGCCGGCCCTGGGCCTTCAGGTTTTTAATGGCCCGGATCATGCCGGATCTCCGGGGCGAGCTGAGGTAGAAGTAGTTCACGCCACGGTCAAAGGCTTCTTCAAAGGCCCGGGCCGGGGCCTTATAGCCGCCGGCCACCCCCAGGCGGCAGATCTCCAGTCCGGTATTGCCCAAGACGGCTCTGTCTTTGAAATCCATGCTCAACCCCTCCCGGTGCGCTTGTGGGGCAATCATACAAAAAAAGACCCCGGAGCGCATGGGGCGCCCCGGAGCCTCAAGGCCTTTGCTCTGCCCGGCTCTAGCCGCGCACCCGGTTCTCCCAATCAAAATCCCGGGAGGTGACCACGTCCTCCATGCGCTGCAGGCGGCGCTCCAAATGGTCGAAGGTCCGCTTGAGGCGGCCCAGGGCCCGGCGCCGGCTGTCAGTGTAGGAGCGGTAGAATTCCTCTTCTTCCTCGCTCTGGGGGGTGATCACCGGGGCCGGCTTCATGATCAGAGCGGCCACCAGGTAGAGCAATCCCACCGGCCAGAAGCCGGTGAAGATAAAGGCCGCCACGGTCAAGACCCGAATCCAGCCCACTGAAAAGTCGAAGTAGTCGGCCAGGCCCCGGCAGACCCCCAGGAGCATGCCCTGGCGGGAGCGGTAGAGGCCCCGGCGGTTTGATCGAAAACGTCCCATCACTGCTGATCCTTTCTGTCCTGCTCCAGGAGTATGGTCTCCAGGGCCTCGATGCGCTCTTCCATGCGGGTCAGTCCCTGGTGCAGGTCCTGCATCATCCTGGTTTCTTCCTGTAATGCCTTGTCGGCGGCCTTGCCCCGGGGTCCCTTGATGATTCTCACGATAGTCACCGCCACCAATCCCAACAGGGCCAATACCAGGGCCACGAATCCGAAAATAGCTCCTAACACCGCCGCCACATCCTCTCTTTACTGTTCAGGTTCCGCCGGCGGGGCGGGAGGCGCGGGCTGGTTCTTGCTCTTCTTGAGCTCCTCCAGCTCCCGCTCCACCTGCTCGTCGCTGGCCAAACGGTCGATCTCCTCGGCCAGGCCCGGCTGGCGTCCCAAATTGACGATCTGAGCCTCGGCCTCCATGCGTTCCACCCGGTTCTCGAACTGCTCGAAGCGCAGCATCACTTCGGCCGATTCGGCCTTTCTTATGTCGCGCTGCGCCCGCTTTTGCTGATGGGCCAGCTTATGGCGCTGGATCAAAACCCGCTGCTTCTCGCGCACCGCGGCCAGCTTCTTTTCCAACTGGGCGATGTCGTCGTGGTATTGGGCCACCACCGCGCCGCTGGCGTCGGCCTCCTGCTCCAACTCCTGCACCCGCTGCAAACCAGCCCGCCGGGTCAAGAGCGCTTCCCGGGCCAGATCCTCGCGGCCCTTTTCCACGGCCAACTCGGCCTTGGCCTGCCACTGCTCGACCCGCTCCCGGGTGGCGGACAGCTCCCGCTCCACCTTCTTGCGGGCGGCCATGGCCCCGGCGCATCCGGCCTTGATCTCCACCAGGGTGTCTTCCATCTCCTGGATCATGAGCCGGATCAGCTTTTCCGGGTCCTCGGCCCGGTCCAGCATGGCATTGATGTTCGAACTAATGATATCACGCAACCTGGTGAAAACGCCCATGTCAAAACCTCCTGAGAATTTGGCGGCAAGGGTTAAATTGATAATTGGTTTTTTTGCCGCCTCTGGCCGGATTATAAAGCAACAACTGGGCCAAGTCTGGCTGTTTGGTGAAATAGTAAATTAAATAAATAGTTTATATAATTTTACTTCTTTTTGGGGCGCCAAAGCGCCTAATAAATTAAACTAATAATTAGTAAATTTAACGAATAAATGGCATAATATGGCATGGCTGATTCCACCGCCAACACACCGCCGGGCGAGGCCCTGGGCCAGAGCGAGGCCTTTTTGGCCTTTGGCGAAGCCCTGTCGCGGGTGGCCCGGGTGGAGCGGCCGGTGTTGATCCTGGGTGAGAGAGGCACCGGCAAGGAGCTGGCCGCAGCCCGGCTGCACTACCTCTCGCCCCGCTGGGGCGAGCCCCTGGTGGCCCTGGATTGCGCGTCCTTGACCCCCTCCCTGATCGAGGCCGAGTTGTTCGGCCACGAGGCCGGGGCCTTCACCGGCGCCCAGGATCGCAGGCAGGGGCGCTTTGAACGCGCCCACCACGGCACCCTGTTCTTGGACGAAATCGGCAACATCCCCCTCACCGTGCAGGAGAAGATTCTCCGGGTGGTGGAATACGGCTCCTTCGAACGGGTGGGGGGCAGCCGGCCGGTGCAGGTGGATGCGCGCATCGTAGGCGCCACCAACGCCGACCTGCCCGCTCTGGCCCGGGCCGGGCGCTTCAAGCGGGATCTGTTGGACCGGCTCTCTTTCGAGGTGCTCACCCTGCCCCCCTTGCGCGCCCGGGGGGATGACGTGCTGCTTTTGGCGCGCCACTTCGCCGCCCGCATGGCCGCCGAACTGGGCTGGCCACAGGCTCCGGACTTCGGCCCCCAGGCCGAGGAAGCCCTTTTGGGCCACTCCTGGCCGGGCAACGTGCGCGAGCTGAAAAACGTGGTGGAGCGCTCGGTGTACCGCAGCGAGGGCCAGGTGGTGGAGCATCTGGAAATGGACCCGTTCGCCTCGCCCTACGCTCCCCCAATTCCTCCCAAAACCCCGACTACAGAAGACGCCCCCGCGCCCGGGGCCGAGTTGCCCTTCAAGCAGGCGGTGGCGGACTTTGAAAAAGGGCTCCTGTCCGAAGCCCTTCAAAAGAGCCGCTTCAATCAAAAGCAGGCTGCCCGCCGCCTGGGCCTGAGCTACCACCAACTGCGCGGTCTGTTGAAAAAATACGGCGGCGTGGAACAATTGGCCTCGGCGTCCTCTTCCTCTGTATAATCATAGGGCAGGCAAGGGGCCTCTGGGTGCCCTCCAGCCGCGTGACACGGCGCGGCGGTGGCATCAAACGGCCCGAAACGCGGCCAGGTGCGGAGGCCGCCGCATAATCTAAGGCTATTCAAGGCCCGCCGTGCGTGGCTGGAGGAATCTCATGGGCAAGTTGATGATCGCAGGAGTGCTGGGGATGTTCCTGGCCCTGGCCGCGGCCGCGCCGGTCGGCGCCCAAGTCGGTCAGTTGGGAGACAACGTGGCCAATTTCTGCCTGCAGCACAAGGAAAGACCCTCCTTCACCCTGAGCAAGGAAGAAGTCGCCCTATACAAACAAGCCAACTTCGGGGGTACGGCCAGCGAGACCTTTGCCAAGGCCTCGTTCGGGTTCGAGGGCCCTCAGGGCAGGTGCACCGTCACCGTCACCGGCTTCATAGGCCCGCCCAGTGTCGCGACCATGGACGTGAACCTCACGGGCTCGACCCTGGAGGTGAGCAATGTTCAGGTGCAAGACCCGCTGTAGAGGGGCTTTGGCAGCAGACCGCGTTGTCCTTGCGCAGCTTGCTGGCGATGACCGCCGCGGCGCACCCTGCCCCGGGTTCCACGGTCAGCGCGCCGCTGGGGCAGTTCATGGCGCAGGCCCCGCACTTCATGCAGGCGTCCTGGCTGTCCAGTTAAGCCTTGCCCTGGCGCCAGCCCAGCACCTCGTGCGGGCAGACCTCGCGGCACGGGCCGCAGCCCACGTAGCGCTCGCGGTCCAGGGCCAGGGTGGTCACCGCGCGCAGATAGACCATCTCCATGCCTAACCGCCCATATATACCCCGGCGCCTACAATGAAAGAGCGGGCAAAGTTATTTTCAAGTAGAAATCAAACTGAAAAACCCGATGGCAGGAGAGAGCGTCATGGCCCAAAACGGTTTTGAGGGATTCACCAAAAAAACGCCCAAGTTTTTCCGCGACCTGGTCAAGAACAACAACAAGTCCTGGTTTCAGGAGAACAAGGAACTGTATCAAAGCCAGGTGCAGGACCCTTCCCGGGAGTTCGTGACTGACTTGGGCAGCCTGCTGAAGACGATGTCCCGGGGGGTGGTGGCCGATCCCCGGGTGAACAAGAGCCTGTTCCGCATCAACCGGGACACCCGCTTTTCCAAGGATAAGTCACCTTACAAGACTCACATGGGCCTGTGGTGGTGGGAGGGCCCCGGCGCGCGCATGGACTGCTCGGGCTTCTATTTTCAACTGGAGCCGCCCAAGATCATGCTGGCGGTGGGCATGCACTGCATGCCCAAATCCCTGTTGCCCGTCTTTCGTGACTCGGTGGCCCACAAGCGCTACGGCCCGGCCCTGGTCAAGGCCATCAAGCAGGTGGAGGAGGCCGGCTATCAGGTGGGCGGCGCGCACTACAAAAGGGTGCCCCGGGGCTTTGACCCCGACCACCCCCGGGCCGAACTCTTGAAATACAACGGCCTGTGGGCGGCGCTGGAGACCAAGATACCGCCCGAGTTCTACACCCCGGAGTTGGCCGACTGGTGCCTGCCCCACTACAAGGCCATGTTGCCCTTGCACAAGTGGCTGTTGGCCCTGACCAAGCGCGAGGCCTGAGTTAGTTTTGCCCAGCGCCCGATTCCTGCCTGCGGCGCGATTTGGCCAATTGGCTCCTCGGCGTACTGTCGTGTACGCCTGCGTCGGCAATTGGGCGTAAGCATCGCGCCTTGGCGACGGACTTGGGCGCCTTTAAGTTTGCTATATGGGGACCTTGTTTAAATGACATGAGCAAGGACCGGGTCCGATACACCCCCAAGGCCAGGCAAAGAAGTTTAAGAGGTTTTGAACCCCCATACGGGGGTTCATTCCTCGCGGCTTGCCGCGCTATAAAGCTGAATTTTCCTCTTAATACCCCGCTGCTTGCGGCGGGGTTGTTTATTAACAAAAAATTGGGAATCCGCGGGGCCCTAGCAGTTGAGTTGACGTGCGCGCCTGCGATTCCCCAGTCCGTGGAGCACCGACCGCGAGGACAAGAGCCAGTTGGCATCTCGCAGCGAGGGATAGTTCCCGGCGTTTTTACCTTCAAAACCTCTTCAAGGTGGTGGCGGTTCCAGGTGGCGTTTCGGGTTAGCCAAATGCCTTTCGCTAAACCGCCTTGTTCTCAAAAACAAACCGGGCGCCGGCCGATCTTGGGAGTCGGCGAGCGCCCGGCTTTTTTTAAGCCGCGCCCACTGGGACGGGATTGAGTTTTAGATCACCACCTTGAAGCCGGCATTGGCCAAATCGCCGGTCAGGTTCTCCGGGTGGTTGGTGCGCGCCCGGATGAACACCTGATTGCCCACGCTGGAGCGGTGGGGCGAGGTGAAGATGGCCTCCACGGGTACGCCGCGTTTCTCGATGGTGGAGGCGATGCGGCCGGTGGCGCCGTAGTCCTTGCCCAGCTCCACATTGGCCAGCTCGATGATGCTGGTGCCTTCGCGGGGGCCGATGAGCTGGATCAGGGCGTTGATGATCTCGGTCTCGGTGGCAATACCCACCAGTTTGCCGTCTTCCAAGACCGGGAAGCCGCCGATACCCTTGGTGTTGCCCAGCATGATCACGTCCTGCACCCGGTCCTCGGGGCTTACCGTGACGGGATCTTTGACCATCACCTCGCCCACGGTGATTTTCTCCAACAAGGCGTGCATTTCGTGCACGCTGAGGGTGGTGGCTTCCGAGGGCATGGCCTCGATGATGTTGCGCCGGGTTAACAGCCCAACCACCTTGCCCCTTTTGTTCACCACCGGCAGACGCCTGATTTTCTTGTCCGCCATGATCTTTTGGGCGTCCATGAGCGGGGTGTCCGGGCTCACGGTGATGGGGTCCGGGGTCATCCAGTTACGAATTTTCATCTGCCACTCCTCTAATAAAATTGCAGGCTGCCCGCCGGGCCGGGTCTGGGTTCACACACTTGATTATAGAGCATGGCCGCCCTTGGACCCAACCCCGGAAAAGCCATGGCAGCGATTGGGCATTGCAATGGGGCCCGGTTTGTTTGCTACAATTTTTTAAGAGCGACCCCCTTGACACGCATCCAGCGCATTTGATACTTTCCTGAGAATAGTAATCATTATCACCTTAACCGGAAAGGCGGACGGAGATGGAAGTATTACTGCTTTCAAGGTTGCAGTTCGCGGCAACCACCTTCTTCCATTTTCTCTTCGTCCCGCTGACCCTGGGTCTTTCAATCCTGATCGCCATCATGGAGACCCGCTGGGCCAGCAGCGGCAACGAAGAGTACAAACGAATGGCCAGGTTCTGGGGCAAGATATTTGTGATCAACTTCGCCCTGGGGGTGGTCACCGGCATCACCCTTGAGTTCCAGTTCGGCACCAACTGGTCTCGCTACGCCCAATACGTGGGCGACATTTTTGGGTCGCTCTTGGCGATCGAGGCCACGGTGGCCTTTTTCCTGGAATCCACCCTCATCGGTGTCTGGATATTCACCTGGGACCGCATATCGCCCAAGGTCCACGCCACTATCATGTGGCTGATCGCCGCGGCGGTCAACACCAGCGCCTACTTCATCCTGTCCGCCAACGCCTGGATGCAGCACCCGGTGGGTTACGTGATTCGCAACGGACGGGCCGAGTTGGAGGACTTCATCGCCATCATTACCCAGCATTTGGCGGTGATCGAGTTCCTGCACACGGTAAGCGCAGCCTACATCCTGTCCGGCTTCTTTGTAATGGGGGTCAGCGCCTACCACCTGCTCAAAAAGAAGCATCTCTGGATCTTCAACAAGTCCTTTAAGATGGCCCTATATTTCTCGCTCTTCTTCTCCATCTTCGTGGTTATCCAGGGGCACCTCAACGGTGCAGAGGTGGCGCGCACCCAGCCCAGCAAGCTGGCGGCCATGGAGTCCCACTGGAAGACCGAGGCCAACGCACCCATCTATCTGTTCGCCCTGCCCAATCCCTTTGGCGAGGGCAACCTGGTGGAGATACTGCCCATACCCGGCGCCCTGAGCCTGTTGGCCTTCCATGATTCCAGCGCCGTGGTCAAGGGGCTCTATGACTTCAAGCCCGAGGACCGGCCCCCGGTATTTCTCACCTTCTCCGCCTTTAAGATCATGCTGGCCCTGGGCATGCTGTTTCCGCTTTTGTGTATCTGGGGCTGGTTCATAAGAAACAAGCTGACCGAGAACCCCAAATACCTTCGCATCATGCTGTGGTGCATTCCCTTGCCCTACATAGCCATCGAGGCGGGCTGGATAGTGACCGAGGTGGGCCGCCAGCCCTGGCTGGTCTGGGGGGTGATGCGCACCTCCGAGGGGGTGAGCCCGGTGGCGGCCGACCAGGTGGCGGTGAGCCTCATTGCCTTCATCATCTTCTACGGTCTGTTGGGTGCGGCGGCCTTCTGGCTGATGGCCCGTTACGCCAAAAAGGGCCCCGAGCCCGCGCCCGAGCCGGCGAGCTAAGGGGGGGAGGTAGCTATCATGGAAACTATCTGGTTTTTGCTTTGGGGTCTTCTCTGGGCCATCTACTTCATGTTGGACGGCTTTGATTTGGGCCTGGGCACCTTGAGCCCTTTTGTGGCCAAGAACGACACGGAAAAACAGATCCTCTACCAGTCCATGGGTCCCTTCTGGGACGGCAACGAGGTCTGGCTGATCACCGCCGGCGGCGTCACTTTCGCCGCCTTCCCCACCGCCTACGCGGTGATGTTCTCCGCCCTGTACTCGCCCCTGATGCTCATCCTGTTCGCCCTGATCATCCGGGGGGTAGCCATCGAGTTGCGCAACAAAGTGGAGGGCAGCGGCTGGCGCGACGCTTGGGACATCTGTCTGTTCGTGGGCAGCCTGGTGCCGGCTCTGTTGTTCGGGGTGGCCTTTGCCAACATCTTCCAGGGCATCCCCATCGACGCCAATGGCGTTTACAAAGGCACCCTATTCACTCTGCTCAACCCCTACGGCCTGTTGGGCGGGCTGTTGTTTCTCTGTCTGTTCTGCTATCACGGCGCCCTGTGGCTGGGTATCAAGTCCACCGGCGATTTGGAGGCGCGCGCCCTGAAATACGCCCGTTTCCTGTGGCCGCCGCTTTTGGTGTTGGCCGTGGTGTTTCTGGCCGCCACCTGGTTCGCCACTCCGCTGTGGGCCAATTACCTGCAAAACCCGGTGCTGATGATAGTGCCGGCCATCGCGGTGGTGGGACTGTTGGCCACCCGCTTCTTCTTGCAGGGCGGCGCGGCCTGGAAAGCCTGGTTCTCCAGCTCGGCGGTGATCGTGGGCGCCACCCTGTTCGGGGTGATAGGGCTGTACCCCAACCTGCTGCCTTCCTCCATCGATCCGTCGGCCAGCCTGAACGTGACCAACGCCTCTTCCAGCCCCTTGACGCTGAAGATCATGCTGGGCGTGGCCCTGGTCATGGTGCCCATCGTCATCGGCTATCAGCTTTGGGTGTACCATTACTTCCGGCATGAGGTGACCGAGGAGGATCTGATCTACTAAGAACCGCTATATGAAGATAAAACCAACGGCCGGGTGATTCCCGGCCGTTGGTTTTTAAAGCAAACCCATAACGATTCTCTGGGGCATGAAATCATTTTGAACCCCCCTATGGGGGTTCATTCCCCGCGGTTTGCCGCGTTATAAAGCTGAATTTTTCCTTTTGATACCCCGCTGCTTGCGGCGGGGTTGTAAATTTTATAGATGGATTGATAGATTCATTGTCCTCTGCTTTTGTAAAGCAGTTAAATCCCGCTTAAGGTCTGCCCAATATGGGTCTTCCTTTGAAAAAACCGCAGCTTCTACTTTTTCCCTTACTTCGGGAAAATGCATCTCCAGAATCCGTTTGATATTTTGCCAATTTTTTTCTGAGCCATCCAGGATGCTCAGACCATAGAACCATATTTTTTCAGTATATGGCTGCAACTTTTCGGCCAACGCCACGGCATCAGTAATATAAGGTACTATGGGGCAAACCAAGGCGGCGGTTCGTACGCCAGCCGATTTTAGTTTTGCCAGGGCAGAGATCCTTTGGGCGGTGTCTATCGTCCTATATTCAAACAACCGGCGTATATCATCATCGTTGAAAGCAACGGAGACGCTGACGGCGGCTTGGGGCATTTGTAAAAGTAGATCCATATCCCGCATGACTAAATCAGATTTGGTCAGAATGCTGGCCGAAAAACCTTTGGCCAACAGCAATTCCAAAATTTGGCGGGTCTGCCCCCAATCCTCCTCGCAGGGCTGATAAGGGTCGGTCTGCCACCCCATGTAGATTGTTTGGGGCGGAATACCGGCCAACTCCACGTTGAGGCGCTCCTTGATGTCCTTGTATGTGCGCACCTCTTGGGTCCAATCGGTTTCCGCTTGATTGAGAACATAGCAGTAATAGCAATAATGCTCGCATCCGATATATGGTTCCATCTGGTAATCGAAGTTTTCCAAGGTGCAATGCTGCAATATGTTGCCGCCAATATTCGCACTTACTTTCATTTGACTAATCCCAAATTATGCGGCAGTAACCGCATTTGCTTTTTTCGGCCTTTTAACTCTACCAGTGTACGCATTACTCAGTTGTGCAGCATAATTCTACTGCATGAAGTGCTTATCAAAGCAATTGCTCATTGAAAACACCGCTATTATCTCAGCTACCTTGACTCTGAGCATAGTAGCCCGTTTTCTTTTCCCCAATCAATCATGTCTCCTCGGTCAGTCAGTCAGGTAACAGTTGGCTTGCTAAACCCTAACCCAAGGCCGGGTCCGGTGATTTGGAAACCACTTCATAAAGATGCTCCGGCCCCTGACGGGACCGGAACTAATCAGCGAAGCTTATTGGGTCGGGCGGCTGGGCGCTGAGCCCTTACCATTCATAGCCGATGGAGAAGATGAAGCGGTTGTCGAACTGGCTCTTGCCCGGCGCGGGCTGGCTCTGATAGTCCAGGTTGAACTGCAAATTGGTGAACAGGCCGTAGCCCAGGGGCAGCTTCAGGCCCTGCCGGGTGATGAAGAACAGGTTGTCCATGTCATCGATCTGCATGAAGCCGGTGCCCCGGTGCCAAAACTGCACGAAGTGGTTGAAGAACCAGCGGTCATAGGTTACCTGCAAGCGCCAGGCGTAGTAATCCTTGTTGAGGTTGTCGGTGTACTCCTCGTAAACGTAGTTGGGGCCGAATTCGATGGCCAGGTTGGTGGGCGGCGTGCGCCACACCTGATAGCCGATGCCCAGGCCGGCCATGCTCCTGAATTGCAGGTCCTTGAAGCGGTCCTGCTCCCAGCGCAGGTTGCCCAACCAGTACCAGTCCTTGCTCACAAAGCGGTTGTATTCCAGATAGGCCTCGGAGTTATCGTCGGTGTCTTTGTCGCTCTTTTGGGCGTAATAGGACTCGAAGCCGCCGATGAGCCGGTTGATGGTCTTCCAGGTGGCCACCGCCCGGCCCTGCAAGGCTTGGTCGTACTTGTTGGTGTTGCCCCGGGAGGAATTTATCCCCAGGGAAAGGCTGCCCGTGATCTTGAAGGGCTCCTTGTCCTCGGGGTTTATGGCCTTGACCTGTTTGAGGGCCAACACCTGGGCCTTACCGTCTTGGACAAGCTTCAACTCATCCCTGGCGGCCTTGGTGGCCAGACCCTGGTGAATCTTGTCATCCGGGCCCTTCACCGCCAGCGGCTTGTCCGTGGTCAGGCCCTGCACCTGGGACCAGTCGATCTTGATGGCGCCGGCGTATTTGGTCTTAAGGGTCAGCTTGCCGCCGGCCATTCCCTCCACAATGCCGCTCAAGCGGTCACCGTTTTTGAGATGCACCACGTCGGCCCGGGCCACGCCCGTTAAAAACAATAGAGCCGCGGCTAAAACGCCCAGAATCTTCCAACCGTATTTCATGTCGATCACCCCGCGTTAGAGTCCCCCGGAGGGGCACATGGTCTGGCTGTAGATAGCAGACCAAAGGGGTCCTAGTCCAGGATTCTGTGCGTTCTCCAGAGGATATGTGGGCCGCGCGCAAAAAACCGCCCGGAGCGACCGGGCTCCGGGCGGGGGGCTGGGACGGTCTTGGGGCGGCCTATTGTACCGTGGCCTGCCCGGCCGGCGGGGTTTCGTTGAACAAATGCAGGTCCTGCTGGGGGTAGGGGATGGAGATGCCTTCTTCATCGCAGCGCAGCTTGACCTGCTCGGTGATCTCGCACTTGGTGTTCCACCAATCGGCGTTGTTCACCCAGGGCCGCACCGCGAAGTTGACGCTGGAGTCGGCCAGCTCCAGCACCTGCACCGTGGGCGCCGGGTCTTTAAGCACCTTGGGATGGGAGGTGATGATGTCCATGAACAGGTCCTTGGCCTTTTTGATGTCATCGTCGTAGCCGATGCCCATCACCAAATCGATGCGCCGGACCTCGGCGGCGGTGATGTTGGTGAGTTTGTCGGTGAAGATCTTGTTGTTGGGGATTATCACCAGGCGGTTATCCGGGGTGCGCAACTTAGTGGAGAGGATGGTGATGGCCTCCACCTTGCCCAGGGTGCCGGCGGTGTCGATCATCTCGCCCAGGGAGAAAGGCCGGAAGATGAGGATCATCACCCCGGCGGCCAGGTTGGCCAAATTGGATTGCATGGCCAAACCCACGGCCAGGCCGGCGGCGCCGAATATTGCGATGATGGAGCCGGTCTGGAAACCCACCCGGTTCAGGGCGGCGATGATCACAAAGGCGTACAGGGCGAATTTCAGGAAGTTGCCGCCAAAGGAAACCAGGGTCTCGTCCACGTTGGCCTTGCGCATGAGTTTGCGCACTATGCCCACCACGATGCCGGCGGCGATGATGCCCAAGACCAGGATGGCGATAGCGCCCACCAGGTTGAGGCCGTATATGGCGATCCACTGCTTCATCTGCAACATAACTTCTTGCATGTTTGCTCTCCAGGTAAATTGAAGCGGGGCGGGACAGGCGCCGTGCGCTTGCGGGGTCGCAGTTCAGAATCATTGTAAGGCACTCGGAAGCTCCTGTCAGCCCCAGTTACAGGAGACGGCGCCTGAACCAAACCGCCGGGCTGGGTTCCTGGTCTTGCGGTGGTTTTGGGGCCCCAGCCTGCGGCAGTACATCCCCAACGTTTGGCGCCTCTCCCGGCTCCTATGCCGCCGCTGTGCGCAAAGGTTTCTTTTTAAAACAACTTTGTCTGTGGGATAATCTGTTTCAGGCTTATAAGTGGGGAAAAACCCGGGTTTGCCGGGGCCTGCAGAGCGCGCTTAATCATTGACTTCGGCTACAAAATGACATACATCAAGGGGCGGACGTTCCCAGAGAGATTTCACGAGATTAACTCGCCAGCGGAGTAACCCATGGCTCAGCCCAAACTCACCCTAAACGGCAAGGAAGTGGAGTTCACGCCCGGGGAGACCATCCTGCAGGTCGCCTGGCGCACCGGCGTCAAAATCCCCACCCTCTGCTACCTGAAAGATTGCACCCCCACCGGCGCCTGCCGCATGTGCCTGGTGGAGGTCTCCGGCGCGCGCAGCCTGGTGGCCTCCTGCACCATGCCGGCCGGCGAAGGCATGGAGGTTTTGACCGACACCGAAAAAGTGCACACCGCCCGCCGGCTCAACGTGGAGCTTTTGCTCTCCAGCGGCGACCACAACTGCCTGTTGTGCGAGGCCAACGGTGACTGCGGCCTGCAGAGCCTGGCCTATGAATACGGCGTGGAGGCGGGCCGTTTCGACGGGGCCACCCAGAAGTACCCCATCGAGGACGACAACCCCTTGATCATCAGGGACTTCAAGCGCTGCATCCTCTGTGGCCGCTGCGTGCAGGCCTGCAACGAGCTGCAGGTCAACCGGGCCATCGGCTTTGGCTACCGCGGGGCGGAGGCCAAAATCGTCACCGCCGGCGACCGGGCCTACCATCTTTCAGACTGCGTGTTCTGCGGCCAGTGCGTGGAGGCCTGCCCGGTGGGCGCCTTGACCGAGAAAAAGGCCAAGGGCAAGGCCCGTCCCTGGGAGACCAGCAAGGTCAAGACCACCTGCCCCTACTGTGGGGTGGGCTGCCAGATGTTCCTGCACGTCAAGCAGGGCAAGGTGGTCAAGGTTACCGCAGCCGACAACAAGGGCCCCAACTTCGGCCGCCTCTGCGTCAAGGGCCGCTTCGGCTACGATTTCATCGACTCCGCAGACCGGCTCACCGCCCCCCTGATCAAGGAGAACGGCCAGTTCCGCGAGGCCACCTGGGGCGAGGCCCTGGACCTGGTGGCCACCAAGTTCAAGGAGATCGCGGCCAGCGACGGCCCGGACGCCATCGGCGGCCTGTCCTCGGCGCGGGTGACCAACGAGGAAAACTACCTCTTCCAGAAACTGATCCGGGGCGCGGTGGGCACGCACAACGTGGACCACTGCGCACGTCTCTGACACAGCTCCACGGTGGCCGGTCTGGCCACCTCCTTCGGCTCCGGCGCCATGACCAACTCCATTGCCGAGATCGAGGATTGCCCGGCAATGCTGGTCATCGGCTCCAACACCACCGAGAACCACCCGGTGATCGGGACAGTCATGCGCCGCGCGGTTATGAACAAGGGCGCCAAGATCGTGGTGGCCGACCCGCGCGAGATCCCGCTGGTACAGGACGCGGCGATCTATCTACGCCAACGGCCGGGCACCGACCTGGCCCTGATCAACGGCCTGATCCACGTGATCCTGCGTGACGGGCTGGCCGACCAGGAGTTCATCGACAGCCGTACCGAGGGCTTCGAGGCGGTCAAGGAGTCCATTGATAAATACGACCCGGCCTCGGTGGAAAAGATCACCGGCATCCCGGCGGCCGACATCGAGGCCGCCGCCCGCATCCTGGGCGAGGCCGAGCGGGCCGGCATTTTTTACGCCATGGGCATCACCCAGCACACGGTGGGTACCGACAACGTCAAGGCCCTGGCCAACCTGGCCATGGTCACCGGCAACGTGGGCAAGGAATCCGCCGGGGTCAACCCCCTGCGCGGCCAAAACAACGTGCAGGGCGCCTGCGACATGGGCGCTTTGCCCGGCGACTTCCCGGCCTACCAGAAAGTGGCCAACCCCGAGATGCGCGACAAGTTCGCCGCGGCCTGGGGCCTGGAGTCCATCAGCGAAAGCCCGGGCATGACTTTGACCGAGATGATGGCTGCGGCTTATGAGGGCAAGCTCAAGGCCATGTACATCATGGGCGAAAACTCGCTCTTGTCCGACCCGGATGTGAACCACGTCAGAAAGGCCATTGCCAACCTGGAGTTCTTCGTGGTGCAGGATATCTTCCTCACCGAGACCGCCGAGGTGGCCGACGTGGTATTTCCCAGCGCCTGCTTCGCCGAAAAGGACGGCACTTTCACCAACACCGAGCGCCGTGTACAGCGGATCCACAAGGCGGTGAATCCTCCCGGCCAGGCCTGGCCGGACTGGAAGGTGCTGGCCGAGTTGGGCGGCCGTCTGGCCGAGGGCTGGGCCTACGACGGGCCCGAGGCCATCATGGAGGAGATCGCCTCGGTGACGCCTTCATATGCGGGCATCAATTACGGGCGCCTGAAGAAGCTGGGCGGCCTGCACTGGCCCTGCCCGGACGAGGAACACGGCGGCACCTGCGTACTGCATGTGGACAACTTCGCCCGGGGCAAGGGGCTGTTCAACGTGGTGGAGCACGTGGAGCCGGCCGAGCTGCCTGATGAGGCCTATCCCTTTACCATGACCACCGGCCGGGTTTTGTATCAGTATCACACCGGCACCATGACCCGCCGCTCCGCGGGCCTGGAGGACATGGCGCCCGAGTGCCTGGTGGAGGTCAACCCGGCTGACGCCGAGGCCCTGGGCCTGGCTGACGGCGACATGGTCAAAGTGTCTTCGCGCCGCGGCGAGATCGAGGCCAAGGCCTGGGTCACCGACCGGGTGGGCCAAGGTGTGATCTTCGTGCCCTTCCACTACGCCGAGGCCGCGGCCAACGAGTTGACCAATGCGGCCCTGGACCCCATCTCCAAGATTCCGGAGTTAAAGGTCTGCGCGGTCAATCTGGAAAAGGCCGCCTGATAAGCACCACTGGAAACCAGCAGGGGAGCGCCGGCAAGGCGCTCCCCTTTTTTGCGGCTAAAGCCAGCCGCCGGGGCTAACCCGGATATTTCACGAAGGCCGGTCGTCCGGCTGCGCCAGCCAAGCGCTGGCGGGGTTGCCGGCAGGGCTCCAAGCTCGGCGTAGCTTTGGCTACGCCTTCGCCTGTCGCTTGCCGGACGCCTTGCCAGCGCTTGGCTGACTGTGCCGGGCTTGGGTACAAACCGTACACTGATAGCGTAGACGTTTTTTTCATAACACACCGATAAATGCTACCCGCATCGCCAATGCC
>JANQFN010000432.1 GCA_028277825.1 Desulfarculaceae bacterium | reverse complement strand
CAAAGCTACGTCGAGCTTGGAGCGCAGCCGGCAACACCGCCAGCGCTTGGCTGGCGCAGCCGGACGACCGGCCTTCGTGAAATATCCGGGCTAGGCCCGGTCAGGGGAGATTTGCCTTTTTGGTCCAAAAGCGGGGCAGTCTGCCTTGTGTACGAAATAGTGTCCACATAGCACTTGCATTATTAGGTTTTAGGCGTTAATAATTAATTATCTCGACATATTCTTTATCATCCATTGTGTCCGACTCGTTTAGAGGCGGGCACAATTGTGTTTTTCGACTGGACTCAAAGAAATGTTTGCCGCTCCACTCAACCTGCGTGAAGACCCCTTTGCCGCCCATTATGACCCTCGATTTATAGTGCCCACTCCGGGCCATACCGAGGCCCTGTCCACCTTGGTGTATGCCGTGGAGCAGCGCGAGGGCTGGGCCCTTTTGATGGGCCACCCCGGCGTGGGCAAGACCACCGCCATCAGCGCCCTGCTGCAGGAATTGGATGACCACGTCCTGCCGGCGGTGGTCAGCGGCGCCAGCCTCAACACCTCCCTGGCTTTCATCAACAGCCTGGCCGCCGAGTTGAGCCTGCCTGGACCCTATGGGGACAAGGCCTCTTTTCTGGCCGATTTCAAGACCCTGATCAAAGAGTGTCACCAACAGGGCAAGATTCTGTTGCTGGTGGTGGACGACGTGCAGTTCTCCAACCCGGAGTTGGTCGAGGAGTTGAGCCTGTTGGGTAATGCCGATCATTTCTCACCCCGGGTGCTCAACATCTTCCTGGTGGGCCGGCCGGAGCTGATGCAGTTTCTCAACCAGCCCGGCGCCCACAGCTTGCGGCAGCAGCTCAGGCGCTTCTATCTCCTGCCGCCCATGAGCCGCGAGGACACCTGCCGCTTTGTGGAACGGCGTCTCGGCGTGGCCGGCGGCGGCCGGGAACTGTTCGAGGCCCCGGCCCTGGAGGCGCTGTATCAAGTCTCCTGCGGGGTGCCCCGGCGCATCAATCAACTGGCCGCCTGGTCGCTGGCAAAGGCCCTGGAGCAGGGCCAGGACATGGTGAACGCCGCGGCCGTGGCTCAGGTGACGCAGCAGGCCAAAGCCACCGGGGTCAACCTGGACGAGGCGGCTACCCCGGTCCAGATGCCGCCTCCCCCGCCCACAGCACCCCAATCGTCGCAGGTTGCTTTGCCCCGCCTGGGGGTCGAGATGCAGGCTCTGGAGGACAGCCTGGCCGGCCGCCATCACCAGGATTACTGCGGGCTGAAATGGTGGGAGCGCACCACCCGCTTCCGCCTGGAGTGGGAGGGCATGCGCCGCCGGCGTTTGGGGGTGCTCAATTCGGGCCACGCGCACTATGGGCCTCCCTGGTCGCAGGCCTCCTGGCCCCACCTGGACCAGGCCCGGCGCGAAGCCGACGCCGCCGGCGCCCGTTATGACCAATGGATACGGGTGCAGCTTGAGTGCTTGACCGGCTCCCTAGCGGACCAACCGGGCCCGGACCATCTGCACGGTCCCCAGGCCATGGCCGCCTACCAAGATAGTCTGCCCTCTGCCGAAACGGAGCCAACTGATTCCACTAACGGCCAATTTCCCGACTGGGCCCTGGCCCTGCTGAATCCGGTGGAGGGAGCTTACCAAGGCCAGCCCCAGCCGAGCATGACCACCTCCCCGCCGCCAGCCCCGCCTCTAGAGCCTAAGTCCGGGGAGGTAACTCCGGACCCGCTGCCAGCGGTAAAAGGCCGGCCCAAGACCATAGTCTAAGTCCCCGGACCGCGAGGGCCCGGACCCTTAGCCCGGATATTTCACGAAGGCCGGTCGTCCGGCTGCGCCAGCCAGGCGCTGGCGGTGTTGCCGGCTGCGCTCCAAGCTCGACGTAGCTTTGGCTACG
>JANQFN010000417.1 GCA_028277825.1 Desulfarculaceae bacterium | reverse complement strand
GCTTGGGGTCGTCCATGGGCCGGGCCAGGACGTGTACGTGCAGCTTGATGCCGCTGAGGCCCTGCTCCTCCACGGCCCGGCGCACCAGGCCGGGCAGGTCCTCGTCGTCGGGGTGAATCGCCCCCAGGCCGCGCACGTTGGGGTAGCGGGCCACGATCTCGGCCAGAAATTCATTCAGGGCAGGGGCCATGCCCGGCACGTGGGCATAGGTGAGAAGCACCACCCCGGCCGCGCCGCGCCCCAAAAGTTCGGGCACCACCTCTTCGGCGGCGGGCGAGGCGTACATGGGCCAGGCGTTCTTGCTCAGCCAGTCCTGCACTGCCTTGAACAGGCGGTCGGGGAAGACGTGGACGTGGGCATCGATCACCGGAATATCGGTCAAATCCGTGAAAATAACCATTAGCCCCTCACGAAGGTACGGCTTCGCCAGTCACCGGCATACTGCGTTGCTGGCCGCGCTCCAGCCTCGACGTAGATTTACTACGCCTCCGGCTGTCGCTTACCAGTCGCCTTGTCTGCCGGTGGCTGGCTGTGCCGACTGTTTCCGTAAATTGTGGTTATAAACAAAGAGTCTGGCTAGAACAACTCATAAAAAAATCTCTAGCCAATTTTGCCCCACCTTGAAAAACAGATTTAAGTCACTTATCGGCAAAAAAGGAGCGTCCCAACCTCGGGACGCTCCTTGCTTTGGTTTATGCGGCCTTATTCTTCGTAGCGCTCCTTGAGTCCCTTTTTGTAGATCTTGCCCGAGCCGGTCTTGGGGATCTCCTCAATGAAGTCCACGCTCTTGGGCGCCTTGTAGCGGGCCAGGCGCTCCTTGACGTGCAGGATCAGCTCCTCTTCGCTGACCTCCACCTCCGGCTGGCAGACCACCACCGCCTTGACCGCCTCGCCCCATTTCTCATCGGGCAGGCCGATCACGGCGCACTCCAAGACCGCCTCGTGCTCATACAGCACGTACTCCACCTCGGTGGAGTAGACGTTCTCGCCGCCGGTGATGATCATGTCCTTGGCCCGGTCAACGATGTTCACGTAACCTTCTTTATCGATCACCGCCAAGTCGCCGGTGTGCAGCCAGCCGTCCACGATGGCCTCGGCGGTGGCCTCGGGACGCTGCCAGTAGCCCGGGGTGACGATGGGTCCGCGCACGATGATCTGGCCCACCTCCTCGTCGTTGGGCTCGATCTCAGTGCCGTCCTCGCGCACCACCTTCAACTCCACCCCGATGAAGGGGCGGCCGGTGCGGCTCTTGATGGCCAGTTGCTCCTCTTCGGGCAAAGACTTCAGGTGCTCCTTCAGGATACTCACCGTGAGGTAGGGGCTGGTCTCGGTCATGCCGTAGGTCTGGATGTAGTCGCAGCCCAGAGCGTCCACGATCTTTTTCACCGTCTCCGGGGCGATGGGCGCCCCGCCCGACAAGATGGCCCGCAGCGAGGCATAGTCGAACTCATTCACCTTGGGGTGGTTCACCATCATGTTGAGCATGGTGGGGATCATGTTGGAGATGGTGACCTTTTCCGCCTCGATGGCCGCCAGGACCTGTTCGGCGTCGAAGTAGGGTACGCAGACGTGCTTGCCCCCGGCCCAGGTGATGGCGAAAGTGGCCCAGGCGTCGGCCAGGTGGAACAGCGGCGCCACGTGGATCCAGGTGTCGGCGTCGCTCAGGTTAAGCTCGGCGATGGCGCTCAGGGCGTGGAAGGTCACGTTGCCCTGGGTGAGCATCACCCCCTTGGGCTTGCCGGTGGTGCCCGAGGTGTAATACAGGTGGGCCAGGTCGTCGCTTTCCAGCGGCGGTGAATCCGGCAACTCAGTAGGTTTACCGGAGATGAACTCCTCGTAGGCCTGGGCCTGGGCCTGTACCGGCGGGCAGGCGCCTTCGCCGATCCAGATCAGGTGCTTCACCTGGGGGCAGGCGGCCACGGTCTGGGCCACGGTGTCGGCGAAGTCGGTGTGGGCCAAGAGTATCTCCGCCTCGGAGTTGCCCAGGATGAAGCTCATCTCGTGGTGGCTCAGGCGGAAGTTCACCGGATTGAGCACCGCCCCCAAGGCGGCGCAGGCGTAGTACACCTCCAAATACTGGTGCACGTTGGGCGCGATGATGCCCGCCACCTTGCCTTTAGTGAGCCCCAGGCCCTTGAGGGCGTGGGCCAGGGCGGCGGTGCGCCGGCCGAACTGTTCATAGGTCAGTCTCAGATCGCCCTCCACCACCGCTTCGCGCTGGGGCCAGAGGGTGAGGGCCTTGTTCAGGGAAAGCAACAGGTTCATTTTTCACTAACTCCGATAGACATTAACTCAGGCAGGATTGGATGC
>JANQFN010000400.1 GCA_028277825.1 Desulfarculaceae bacterium | reverse complement strand
CCGGGTTAACTGTAGTTAGCAAGGAGGTTGTTCCCATTTTTGCAATCTGGTGATTGGCGGTTTATGGTTCAAGGAGGTATGCGGCCTCCTGTAGTTGTACTGGTCGATCCAGGGTTGGAGATATTTTTCCCGCTCGGCTGATGACTCATAGGATAGATGAGACCGGTAACAGCTTCCGTTGTCGCTCATCACCCGCCGCACCCTCACGCCGTGACGCTTCAGCCAATCGACAGCCCTAATCAAAAAGCAGGTAGCGGTGGTAGCCTTTTCGTCAGGCAACAATTCACCGTGCGGCGGCTGATGCCAAACCCTTGGGTCACTTCCCTGACGCTCATTCCCTCCTTCAAAACTCTTTGCACAATCAGGGCTCGACTATGAAACGTGGTTCGGGCATTGTCATGTAGGTTGTTCACTGGGACCTCCAAGGCAAAGACTGTGATGTTGGCAATCACCAGTCTCTACTCTAGGAACCCTGTGAACAACCTCTTTAGCATCTACAACTAGCAAGCGTTTCTGACAGCCGGCTAAACTTTGTCGGTCACTACTATGGGGGGCAGGCCAAAATTTTGGTTTGTTTTAGCTTTGGTCTATAAAGCGCTCCCGTGCCGTCTTGCGGCCGCTTGGTGTCTTGAACACCTTGGCGATGAGCTTTTGCATCTTCTCCTGTGATAGGTCGGGGAACTCCTCGGGAATGTTCACCAGCCAGTCCGCGTCCCAGATAATGCGGAACTCGGTGGTGTCTATGCCCTTGGCGCTGTGGTGATTGCCCACGATCTGGGCCACGTGCTGGACGGTCTCCTCGTCCAGGTTTAGATCCTTCATGATCTTCTTGGCGATGGGCGGGCCTTCCATTTCCTGGTATTGCCCGGCGGCGGAACCGTGCTTCTTCTCGGCCTCCTGGATGCCGATGTCGTGCAGCACCGCCGCGGCCAGGACCACCCTGGGGTCCCCGCCCTCGGCGCGCATGATGCTCTGGGCCTCGGCCAGCACGGCCAGGGCGTGATCGATTCTTTTCTGGTCCTGGCCAAAGGTGGCCTTCATGGCCGCTACCAACTGATCCAAGAGCGACTCGCCGCCCACGGCCTCGGCTTCGGCCATCACCGTTTTGGGGTCATAGCCCAGGCATTCCTCGGCGTGCTCGCACCACTGGGCGCAGCCCAGGTTCAGCTTGGGATTGGCCACCTTCTGGCCGCAGTTGGAGCAGCGCCGCTGGGCATCGTCCTTGAAAAATTCGATCTCAGCGCCGCAGTTGGCGCATTCCATCTCAAAAATGTCGCCGGGAGTCCAGAATGCCGTGTCCTGGCCGGGGCACATTATCTTGCCCATTACACAACCTCGGTTTCTGAGTGCAGGCGCCACCAGTCGGCAAAGCGCTGGCCCGGGGCGCCGTGGTTCAAATACTGTTCAATTGCCTGGGAGAACAAGTCCACCGCCTTTTGGGGACTCTTAACCGCGCCCACCTCCCGGGCCAAATGGGGGTGCCGGCCCAGCTTGCCGCCCATGAGCACCCGGACTCGGGGCTCACTCAGGCTAACCGCCTCTTCCGGGCATATCTCGGCGCATTTTAGGCAGCCCAGGCAGAGTTCAGGGTCCCACAGCGCGGTGTCGGCAATCTCGATGGCCTTGTCAGGACACACCTCCGCGCACTGGCCGCAGGCGGTGCACAGTTCGGCGTCGAAGCTGGGGCGCACAATGCCCACCAAAGCCAGGTCCGCGATCTGGGGCCGGGAGCAGCCGTTGGCACAGCCGGCGATGGCGATCTTTAGCTTGTGGTGGAAAAGCACCTGGTCGCCGCCCACTTTTTGGCGCAAGCGCTCTGAGATGTCGTCGCGCTGCAGCCATTTCTCGATGGCCTTTTGCCAGGGTTCAGTATCCAAAAGGGCGTTGGGGCAGCCGGCCAATTGGGCCCGGCAGGCCTCCACCACCACCAGGGGCACCCCGGGGCGGTTCTCCGCGGGCAGCACCGCGGCCAATTCTTCGTCGTTGCGGCCGCCTCTGACCGCCCGGAAGCGGGCCTCGGCCTGCTCAAAGTCGGCCAGGTTCACCTGATTGCGGCCCGAGGCCTGCACGCGCTGTTCAATCTTGCGCCGGGCGAGGCCCCGCACCAGGCGGGGCACCCGCTTCAGCGCTTGGCTGGCCTCAGGGTCCCAGGCTATGGATTGGCTCCCAATCACCTCATCCCCCGATTAGGCGGCCTGCATCCAGGGCACGTTCTGGGTTTCGGTGATCTGGCCGTCGCGGGAGATGACCATCAGCCCCACGGGCAGGTCCACGCCCGCCTTTTGCAGGGCCTGCTCGGCGATCCAGCCCAGGCCGCGGCAACAGGGCACCTCCATGATCACCACGGTCATGGACTTCAGCCCCCCGTCCCGGATGATGGCCGCCAGGCGGTCGATGTGGGCCTGGGGCTCGTCCAGCTTGGGGCAGGCCATGGCGATGGCCTTGCCCGGCAAAAGCTGCTTGTGCAGATCGGGCAGGGCGGCGGCGGTGCAGTCGGCCAACAGTAGCAGGTCCGCATCCTTGAGAAAAGGCGCCGCCGGGTTGAGCAGTTGCAGCTGGATGGGCCACTGGCCCAAGGCGCTGGGGGTGTCGCCGGCGGAGGGAGTCGCCACCCGGCTGGTGTCCAGGGACATGGCCTGGGTGGAGGGGCAGCCGCAGCCGGGCGCCTCGGCCACCGGGGGCGCCTGGGCCGGAGCCGCTTCGGCGTGGCCGCCGTGGCCGGGCAGGGGCTCGCGTCCCTGGCTCTTTAAGAGTTCGTTCACCGCCTCTTCGTCAAAGTCGTCCGCCTCGCGCTGGACCACGGTCAAAGCGCCGGTGGGGCAGCCGTCCAAACAGGCCCCCAGGCCGTCGCAATACATCTCACCCACCAGCTTGGCCTTGCCGTCCACAATCTCCAGGGCCGCCTCGGCACAATCTATGATGCACTGGCCGCAGCCGTTGCACAGGTCCTCGTCGATCTCGATAATGTTCCTAACCTTACGCATGATTCGCCTCTCTTAGAAAAGATCCGGTAATGTCAGACAACCGGGTGTTGGCAAAATAGTTTTTCACCTGCTCCCCCACCGTTTCCAAAAGCCCGCCCAACATGCAGTTGCCGCCGCACATGGGGCGCGCCAAAAGACAGCGCCGCTGCTCCAGAGGCCCCTCGGTGGCCTCATAGACCTGCAACAAAGTAATGTCCGCCGGCGGGCGGATCAGGGAAAAACCCCCCTTGGGTCCCCGTTGGCTGCGCACCAGACCGGCCCGGCCCAGGCGTTGCATCACCTTGGCCAGATGGGCCTCAGACACCCGAAGCCTTTGGGCCATTTCCCGGTTGGAAATGAGCCGGTCCGGCTCGGCGGCCAAAAGGCCCATGGTGTGCAGGGCCAATGAGGCTGCTTCGGAAATTTTGAGAAGTTGCTGCATGGACACCGTCCTTTATTTGTTATTTCGGTATTAAAATACTTCTTTATTTGGCCGAAGTCAAGCCCCTTGGGGACCCGGCTTGCAATAATGGTGGTAAGCCCTTATCATGACCATACAAATTAAAGTTTGACATCCAGTTAAAAGAGGGGAAAAATCCATGCCTATTTCCAAAACAAGGCTTTTGGGCGCCGTGCTGGGCCTAATAATTTTGCTGGTTTTCGGCGCCGGATTCAGCGCCTGGGCCCAAGAGCAGCAGGGCGGCGAAGAGGCGGAAAAGGCCAAGCCAACTCCCGCCTGGCTCAAGGCCCGCCAGCTTATTTTGGAAAACGAGCCCGGCCAGGCCCTGGAGCTGCTCAACGCGGCCACCGAGGCCAACCCCAACAACCTGATCGCCTGGCACCTCAAGGCCCTGGCCCAGGCGGCCAGCGGCCAAAGCGAGGCGGCCATGCGCTCCTTTGACGTGGCGGTACTGGAGTTGCCCCTGGGCTATGGCGACTATCTCAGGCAAAGAGGCGAGGTGCTGGTGGATCTGGACCGCAAACAGGAGGCCCTGACCATCTTCGAAGAGGCGGTGGTGCAGATGCCCAATGACCCGGCCATTTTGGGCGGCATGGCCAAACTTCTGATGCTGGAGGGCATCAACATGGACCGGGCCGAAAAGCTGGCGCTTCGGGCGGTGGCGGTGCAGCCTGACAACCCTGATTATTGGCTGACCATGGGCCTGGCCCGCCAGGCTCAGGGCAAAAACGCCGCCGCGGTGGTAAGCTTCCACCGGGTGCTGCGTCTGGACCCGGAATCCAACCTGGCTCGAGCCCAGCTCCTGGCCAGCCTGAAGGAGTTGACTCCCCAGGAGGTGTCGCGACTGCTGGGTCAGTCCCGCAAAAAGAAATAGCAGGCGACCAATCATAAAAAAAGCAGGCTCACCCGCGCGGGTGAGCCTGTCTCTTTTTGACGGCGCCTCTACGCTGGCCGGAGTCTACTCCAGACCGGCGGCCTTGCGGTAGCAGCGGGCGAATGCCGAGGAGTCCTCGTCGGCAAAACCCCACTCCAACAGGTCGCTGGCCGCCTTTTCGGCCAACTGGGCCAGGGGGATCTCCACTCCGAAACTCTTGGCGGTCTCAAGGGCAATGTTCAAGTCCTTGTGGTGCAGGCTCATGCGGAAGCCCAGGGGATAGGTGTTGTCGATCATGTTCTGGGCCCGGTTGGTCAGCACCCAGGAGCCAGCGGCGCCGCCGGCAATGGCCTCCACCACCTTCTCCACGTCCAGGCCGGCCTTGAGCCCCAGCACCACGCCTTCGGCCACGCCCATGTACACCGCCGAGATCACGATCTGGTTAATCACCTTGGTGAGCTGTCCGCCGCCGGTGGGCCCCACGTGGGTGATGGTCTTGCCCATGGCCTCCAGGACCGGCATGGCCCGAGCCACCTGGTCCTCCTCCCCGCCGATCATGATGGCCAGGGTGGCCTTCTCAGCCCCCTCCGAGCCGCCGGAGACCGGCGCATCCAGCATTTTGACGCCCTTTGCGGCCAGCTTGGCGGCAATGGCCTTGGTGGCCACCGGGCTGATGGTGGACATATCCACCACCAAAGAACCCGGCTGGGCTCCTTCGATGACTCCGTCTTTGCCCAGGAGGACGTTTTCCACGTCCGGGGTGTCGCTGAGGCAGACGATGATGATCTCAGCCGCGGCGGCGGCCTCGGCCGGGGTGGCCGCCCGCTTGGCGCCGGCCTCTTCCAAGGGCAGCTCCCGTTCGCGGGTGCGGTTGTGCACGGTAAGGTCGAAGCCGGCTTTGAGGATGTTTCTTGCCATGTGGGCGCCCATGGTGCCCAGCCCGATAAAGGCCACCTGCATCGTTAAAACTCCAGGCTAATCGTTAAAAGGTTTCCCCGCCTTGTGGCACGGTGGTTCGTTTTCGGCTGAGCTTAGCACAAGCGGGCTACCGGCACCATAGGCCGGCGGCGCCTGAGGCTATGACTTAGAATTCGGGTGAACCCGTTTTTATTGGCTGAGATCCTGACTTGGCCGCGTTCTTTCTAATTACCGTCCAGCGCCGCCTGACCGGCCTTCATGATCCCGGCCAGTTCCTTCACCCGCTTGAGCAGGGCCACAGCCGAGCTGACCCCGAATTCATCCTCCATAACCAAGTGCCGCGGCTCGGCCTCAAAGACGCCGGTGCCCTGCCGGCTGGTGCAGGCCCCGGCTCCCAACTGATACGTGCCGCTGGTGGCCGTCACCATGCGGTGGATCATAAAGAACACATTGATGCTCTCCAGGGTGGTCTCCAGGCCTCCGCCGCGGTAGTAGGCCACAGCCAACGAGCCGCCCACCTTGTTCTGCAAGGGGAACTGGTAGACCTTGCCGTGCAGGATGGCCCGGGTGCGGTCCAGGCAGTCAGCCAGGGCGCCGGAAAGCCGGCCGAAGTGGGCCGGCGAGGCCAATACGATGCCGTCGGCGGCCATGAGCTTCCCATAGATGTCGCTCATGCCGTCATCCTGCACGCAGGGCCTACCCTGCACCTGCTTTCTGAGGCACCAGTTGCAATGCGTGCAGGGCGCGACTTCCACCTCGGCCAAAGAGATGAATTCGGTCTCAACCTGGCCAGGCTCTTCCACCGAGGCCAGGGCGTGTTTGGTGAGCGCCTCCATGTTGCCGCCGGACACCCGGCTGCCGCAGATGGCCAGGATTTTGAGCATGCATTACCCCCTA
>JANQFN010000338.1 GCA_028277825.1 Desulfarculaceae bacterium | reverse complement strand
GGCCATGAATTTATGCATGTCCGGCGTGCGTGCCTTGAGATACAAATCCATGCCGATCACCCCGGCCAGGTCGCTGCCCGCGTCGAGGCGGCGGGTGATCAGACCCAGGTCCAACTTATCCACCTGCAGGTTCAGGGAAAGGTCCAGATCATCCTTGATCTCCCGGCAGTGCAGCTTGAAATTCAAGACGCCGGTGGGCAGCTTGATCCTCACCGGCTCGATCTTAAGCACTCCGTCTTTGACCTGGGCGAGCAGTTTGCCCGAACCCGCCTGATCTTTGCCGGCGATTATCTTGTCAGCCTCTAGGGTCAGGTGCAGGGGTTCGAAATCCAACAGATAGCGCAGCACCGCCTCCATGCCTTCTGGGAAATCCTTGATCTCCATTTTTTCTTCGCTGGTGCTGCCCCGATTTTTGGAGGACTGCTCCGGTGAAGGCTGGGGAGGGCGGGGTTTGGCTTTGCGGAGGTCCCTTTTGGCTGAACCGCCGGATACCTGGGAGGCTGTTTTATCTTGGGGGGTTCCTTTGCCCGGGGTAGGGTTCTCGGTCTTGCCTTGCGGTGGGGGTAAAAAATCATCCAGCTGCAAGACCGAGAAGTGGGCCTTGGCCCGCACAATGGGCGCCTCGCCGGCTCCCCGCCAGACCAGGTTGCCTCGCAGATGGCTGGCGCCGGTTGCCACTTCCAGGTCATGCAGCGCCACCCCGTCGTCCAGCACCTCCAGGCGGCAGGCGACCTCTTGCAGGCGCAACACTTCGGCTTGACCCTTGGCATCAGGGTCTTTGTAGATATCGAAGTTTTTGGCCGTGACGCGCTCGAAGAGAAACTCACCATTCAACAGGGGCAGCCAGGCCAAACGCACCTCCAGGGTTTCCACCTTGATCAGGTCGCCGGCCAAGCCCCTCTTGCCCATGAGCATGCGCACGTCCTGGGCCGTGGCCGTGGGCCACAGGGCAGGCTCCAGGCGCATGGGCCCCTGGAAAGACACCTTGGCGCCCAGGGCGTCGCTCAAGGCCTTTTCCACGGGCTGCCGCAAAAAATCCAGGTTGGGCGGGAACAGCCAGATATACAGCATCAGTGCGCAGACCAGGCCCACTAAACCAGAAGCCGCCCAGATTAAGATTTTTTTGGCCCGGGTCATTCCCTCTCCCCGCATGGGCAAGTTTATATAATTCTAACGCGGGGCGGGTGCCGGAGTCATGGGGGAAAACGAGTTGAGCCGGCCAAGAAAGGCAAAAATAGAAATGGCTGGCCCGCCAGGATTCGAACCTGAATAGTCAGCTCCAAAGGCTGATGTCCTGCCGTTAGACGACGGGCCAGCAAAGGACAAAATCTATGAGACATGTATATATCACAAGCTTTGAGTCCCTCCCAGCCGGGCGGGGCATTAATCGGGGAATTTTTTTGGAGCAGGCAGACCCTGGGGTAATAGCGCAATAGCGCCAACGAGCCATTGACCCCGGACCCCGCCTTATGTCAAGCATGGTGAGGGCCGGGCATAAGGCGCCCGAGGGAAGGATTTAATGACCGCTCTCGCCGAACTATACGAACAGCGCCTGGAGCGCATCCTGCGGGCTGTGGCCCTGGAGCGGCCCGACCGGGTGCCGCTGGTGTTGGAGTATTCCGGGTTCGCCGCCCAAGTGACCGGCGCCGGCATGGCCGATTTCGTGTCTTCGCCGGTCCGGGCCACCGAGATCATGCTCCAGGCCTATGAACTGGTGGGCGGCGGCGACGCGCTCAACTACGGCTCGTTCTGGCCCTACACCCTGTGCCGGGTCTTCGGGGCCCGGGTGCGGGTGCCGGGCAGGGACCTGGCGGAAGATGAAATCTGGCAGGTGGACGAGCAGGAGCTGTTGACGGTCAAGAACTACCAGCGCATCTTGGACCAGGGCTGGCCCGACTTCTTCCGAGGCTTTCTCTCCCAAAAGCTGCATTACCAGCCGGCTCCGGCGTTGCCGGCTGATTTTGACATTATCGGCCAATGGGCCGAGGCCGGGGTGCCGGTGCTCAGCGGTGGGGACGTCACCACGCCGCTGGAGCTCTTATGCGGCGGACGCTCTTTGGAGCGTTTTGCCCGTGACCTGTACCAGCGGCCCGATTTGCTGCAGGCGGTGATGGACGAGATCGTGCCCCATCTGGCGGGCCGGCCCTGCACCCGGGCCAAGGCCATGGGCTTTGCCGGCATCTGGCTGGGGGGCTGGCGCGGGGCACCGGGCATGCTCTCGCCGGCCATGTGGCAGCGTTTCGTGTGGCCCTACATGCGGCGCCTGGCCCAGGAGATAATCGACCAGGGGCTCATCTGCATCCTGCACCTGGACGGCGACTGGACCCGGGAACTGGAGCGCTTCCGGGAGCTGCCTCGGGGCAAGTGCCTCATGGCCTTGGACGGCTCCACCGACATTTGGCGGGCCAGGGAGGTGCTGGCCGGGCACATGTGTATCATGGGCGATGTACCGCCCGGGCTGTTGGCCCTGGGCACGCCGGACCAAGTCTATGATTACAGCCGCCGCCTGATCGAGGGACTGGGGCCGGAAGGCTTTATCTTGCAGTCGGGCTGCGACATACCGGCCAACGCGCCCCTGGCCAACGTGCAGGCCATGAAGGCCGCGGCCGGGGCCTGATGGGCTCGAAAAATCATTCAAGCGAGATGACATGGACTTTTCTCCCCAACTGCTGGCCGAACTGAACAACAACTCCCTGTACCAACACCTGGGCATAGAAGTGTCTGAGGTGGGGCAGGGGACGGCCTCTTCTGTCATGCGCCCCGATCCCGCGGTGTGTTGGCCCTTCCCGGAGCAGCCCCACGGCGGTATCCTGTTCACCCTGATGGACACCACCATGGCCTGGGCGGTGCTGAGCAAAGTGGCCGAAGGCCAAAGCTGCGCCACCATCAGCATGGAGGTGCAATACCCCCAGCGGGCCCTGGGGGCGGAGTTCTCCTGCCGGGCCGAGGTGGTCCACCAGGCCGGCCGCGTGGCCTACACCCGGGCTGAGATCAGCGACGCTCAGGGCGGCTTGGTGGCCACGGCCCAGGCAGCCTTCCGGGTGGTCAAGGCCCACTTTTAAATGGATCGAGCAACGCGCCGGACGGTTAACGGTTTAAAATGAGCCGCGCGCATAGCCGGCGCGCTTTTGGAGATTATGGACAAAACAATAAACTTTAGGAGCAGGCAAATGAAAATCACGGATCTGGAAGTCATTCCCTTTAACATTCCTTACTTCAAGCCACTCAAGTGGGGAGTGGCCGGTTATCTGGAGGCGGCGGAACACGTCTTGGTGCGCATCCACACCGACCAAGGGCTAGTGGGTATTGCCGAGGCCACGCCGCGGCCCACCATCTACGGTGAGTCGCAGAAGTCGATCCATTTCGCCATCAGCCAGTGGTTCAAGCCCATGCTCATGGGCCAAGACCCCTTTGACCTGGAGGCCATCTGGCGGCAACTGGAGACCATCTATTGGAACCCCACCGCCAAGGGGGCCCTGGACCTGGCCCTGCACGATATCCAGGCCCAGGCCGCCGGGGTGCCGGCCTACAAGTTTTTGGGCGGGTATTCCAACCGGGTGCCCTTGACCTGGATGCTGGGCATGAACCAGTTCGAGGCGATGGTGGATGAGGCGGTGGAAAGAATAGGGCAGGGCTTCAAGGGGCTGAAGGTGAAAGTGGGCAACAACCCGGCCCAGGACCTCAGGTTGTTCAAGACCCTGCGTGAAAAGCTGGGCGATGAGGTGTTGCTCTACGTGGACGCCAACCAGGCCTATTCCACCCAGGACGCCATTCACACGCTGAAGGCCATGCAGGACTACGGTCTGGCCATGGCCGAGGAGCCTTTGCCGGTGTGGGACTGGCGCGGCCGCCTGAAGCTGGCCCAGAGCCTGGAGGTGCCCGTGATGGGTGATGAGAGCGTGTTCACC
>JANQFN010000276.1 GCA_028277825.1 Desulfarculaceae bacterium | reverse complement strand
GGAGCCCTTTTGCGGGGGCAGTTGGAGAGCAAAGCGGGCATGCACGCCCAATCGGCCGCGGCGCTCAAAGCCTTTTTGGCCGGCCCACCCCGCCGGCTCACGGTCCAGGAGAAAACCCAGGCCCTGCAGATGCTGTTGAACAGTCAACTGACCTTGGGTCAATGGGGCCAGGCCACGGGCAGCATTTTGGACATCATCGCTGCCCAGGGAAAGGTGACCCCCGAACTGGACCAGCAACTGGCCCTGGTGGCGGGCAAGGCCTCTTCCCGCGAACTGGAGCAGCTCTTGGACCGCCCCCGGCCGCCCATGGTCAACGTGGCCCTTTTGCTGGCCCTGGCCCGAGCCCAGATGCGGGAGGGCCGGCCGGAGGAGGCCGCGGCCACCCTGAGCCGCACCCAGGGCATCGCGGCCAGCGAGAACACCAAGGCCCAGATTACGGCGCTGTCGCGGGAGATCAACCAGGCCCGCATGGCCAGCCCCGGAGCGGTGGGGGTGATCTTGCCCCTGTCGGGCCAGTACGCGGTGTATGGACGGCAGGTGCTGGCCGCGGTGGAGTTGGGCCTGGGGCTGTTCAGCGCCGGACGGGGCATGGCCCCCACCTTGTACATCGAAGACAGCAAAGGCGATGCCCAGACCTCGGCCGCGGCGGTTAGCCGCCTGGTGGACGAGCGCAAGGTGATGGCCATCATCGGACCCATGGGCGCCGCCACCTCCCTGGCCGCCGCCCGCCAGGCCCAGATCAAGAAGGTGCCTCTGATCACCCTGAGCCGGGTGCAGGGCATCACCAAGGCCGGCGACTACGTGTTCCAGAACTCATTGACCCCGGACCAGCAAGTGGACGCCCTGTTGACCGAGGCCATGGAAATGCGTAACAAGAGCCGTTTCGCCATCATCGCGCCGGCCAACTCCTACGGCAAGGGCTTTTCGCAGTTGTTCGCCAAGAAGGTCGCCGAGCGTAAAGGCACCGTGGTGGAGTTGGAGAGCTACCCGCTGGACATCAAAGACTTCGCACCTCTGGTCAAGCGCATCAGCGGCCTGCCGCCGGGACACTACCGCCCCGGCACCCCGGAGTCTCCCCGGCCGGAGATAAAGTTCGATGCCCTGTTCATGCCCGACGGGCCTCAGCGGGCGGCCATGATGCTGCCTCAGTTGTTCTACTACGATGTGAACAAGGTGCTGGTCCTGGGCACCAGCCTCTGGCACAACGACAAGCTGTTGAAGCAGGCCGGCCGCTTCATGCGTAGCGCGGTGTTCCCGGTGGGCTTCGACCCGGGCTCAGCCAGGCCGGAAGTTCGCTATTTCGTACGCCAATACCAGATGGCCCTGGGCATCATGCCCAACCTGCTGGAGGCCCAGGGGCACGACGCCGCCTTGGTGCTCAAACACCTGCTGGCCACCGGCCAGCCGCCCCGCACCCGCGAGGCCATGCGCCAGGCCCTGGCCGCGGTGCGCGGCCTGGCCGGGGTTTGCGGTGTGTTGAACATGAGCCCACAAAGACACCTCACCCAGAGCCTGACCATCTACACCGTGGGCAAGAACCTGAAGTTCCGGGCGGTGGTCGAACAGGATCGCCTGGAGCCGGAGCCAGAGCCGGAAGCCGGCGGGCAGCTTCCCGGTCAGCCGGGAGCGGCGCCGGTACAGGCCCCGGCAGCCAAACCGGCTGCACCCGCGGGCTCCAGCCAGCCCCAGATGCAGCTCAGAGGCGAACCCCGGACCCCGGACATGCCCTCGGGCACCCAGTACCCCCAGCAGTCCAAGCCGGCTCCATCGCAATAGAGCAGGCCCCGGTTTGGAGCCGGACGTTTTTTAACTTAAGCGTGACGCTGCAAAGAAGCAGGGAAGGACCAAAGGCAATCTGCAAACAACTCACGCGGCTTCGCCGTGGGAAGCAGCAGACGCCACACGCTCCTACGGCAAGCGCCGGAGATTTTGCATAGGCCGGGAGGAGCTACTGGGCAATGCCCCTGCACCACCGGCCTTGTAACGAACCAGCCGGTTGTGGACAGTGCGGCGCCTGATCCCATATGCTCGGCACATCCCAGGCGTTAATTCCTTTAAAACTCTATAGATGATGTTTAGACCGAAAGCAGGGGGTCGTCCAAGCCGGCCTCGGCGAATCCCTTGTTGCGGAGCAGGCAGGAGTCGCAGCTCCAGCAGGGCTCGCCGTCCGGACCGGGATCGTAACAGGACAGAGTCAGGCCGTAGTCCACGCCCAACTGGACGCCCTTCTGAATAATCTGGGCCTTGCTCAGCTTGATCAGCGGAGCGTGAACCTTCAGACGCCGGCCCTGCTCAGTGCCCATCTTGGTGGCCAGGGCGGCCAGGTTTTCAAAGGCCATGATGAATTCGGGCCGGCAGTCGGGGTAGCCGGAATAATCCAGGGCATTGACCCCGATGAAGACGTGCTCCGCCTCCAGGGTCTCGGCCCAGGCCAGAGCCAGGGACAAAAACACCGTGTTGCGCGCCGGGACATAGGTGATGGGCACGCCTTGGCCCATGGCCGTCTCATCGCGGTCCTTGGGCACCTCCAAGTCCGCGGTCAGGGCCGAGCCGCCCACCGCGTCCAGGTTCACCGACATTTGCAAATGCTCCTGGACACCAAGGGCGGCGGCCACCCTTTGGGCGGCTTGCAGCTCGGCCCGGTGACGTTGGCCGTAGAGCACGGTCAGGGCGTAGCATTCATAGCCCTGATCAGCGGCCAGGGCCAGGCAGGTGGTGGAGTCCAGGCCGCCGGATAAGAGCACCACGGCCTTGGGTTTGTCGTTATGTCCGGCCAAGCAACCACTCCTTCAAGAGGGATTATTGGTACATACGGCTTGGGTGCCAGCACCAAGACGGGTCAAGAGGTTGGGTAAAAAGGAAATTGCCTGCACCGCCACCACTCACACAGTAAGGCAATCCGCGCGATTTCGACCGTGACCGGGGAAAAGACCTGGAAAGCCTCGCCTGACCAGTGCGGTTACACCTTGCTGTTTTCCATGGCCGGCGTGCCCGGAGAGCAAGCAGTGGGATTTCTGTTACCGGACGGCACCCAAGACCTCATTTTACTTTTTCAAATACCTCTTTTCGCCAGCCAGAAAAATGACTGGGTATTGATTTCCCGTTTGACCTGGCTTGCCTAGCTCTTTACCCGGTGGGGGTTGATGGTCATAACCGGCACCGGTGACATCTGCACCAGGCGTTGGGCCACGCTGCCGAACATGACCTTGTCCAGACCCCGGCGGCCGTGGGTGCCCATCACCACCAGGTCCATGTCCTGGGCTTCGACGTATTCCAAAATCTCGTCCGAGGGGTTGCCGGTCAACTGGGCGGTGGTCACCTGGCCCAGGTCGCCGAAATGCTCGCTGGCGAACTTTTCCAGGTCAGCCTTGGCCTCCTGGCGCATGCTGGCGAAGATGCGATCCAGGTCGTCACCGGTGTATTCCAGGCTGGGCGTGGTGTTCAAAGTGTGACGCATCACGTTCACCAAGTGCAGTTCAGCGGAAAAGTTTTTGACTATGGCCCGCGCGTACTCCACCAGGATGGGCGAGGTTTCGGAAAGGTCCACCGGGAACAGTATTTTCTTGAATTCAGGCATCATCTCCTCCAGGTTCATTTTTGGCGGTGGCGACAACTCGCCCGGACCGTAGGTCCCTACTCAATACTTTCGCACAACCGGCCGCGCTCAGCCTAACGGCCTGTGCCAGGCGGCGTTGCCGGCGGCCTACATCAGGGCTTCCACCCGAGTCACCCCGGGCAGTTTTTCCTTCAGGGCCTTTTCGATGATCTCCTTGAGGGTCACGCTGGCCGAGGCGCAGCCGGCGCAGGCCCCCACCAGCTTGACCAGCACCACGCCTTCGTCGTTGACCCCCAGAAGCTCCACGTTGCCGCCGTGCTGGCGCAGGGGCTCCCGGGCCTCGTCTAGGGCGGCTTCCACTGCTTCCTTGCTGATTTGGCTCATCAGCCCACCTCCGCTTGCGCCTGTCCGCTCTGTTCCAAGACCTCCAGCACCCGCTGGGCCAGCTGGAGGTAGGGCTGGGCGTGCTCGTCGTCGGCCGCCGCCGCGGGCCGGCCCTCGTCAGCCAAACGCCGCACCTCCGGGTCCAGGGGAATCTCGCCCAAAAAGGGCACGCCCAACTGAGCGCAGAGCGGCTCCACCGAGCCGTGGCCGAAGATCTCGTGCCGGCTGTCGCAGTCCGGACACATAAAATAGCTCATGTTCTCCACGATGCCCAACACCGGTGCGCCCACGCTCTTGAACATGTCCACCCCCTTGACCGCGTCGGCCAAAGCCACGTCCTGGGGGGTGGTCACCACCACCGCACCGCTCACCGGCACCTCCTGGGTCATGGTGATCTGCACGTCGCCGGTGCCCGGCGGCAGGTCTAGGACCAGCACGTCCAAGGGCGCCCAGTCCACCTCGTGCAACAACTGGCGCACCGCTTTCATCACCAGGGGGCCCCGCCAGATCAGGGCCTGCTCCTTGGGCACCAGGAAACCCACGGACATCACCTTGAGCCCGTGGGCGGATATGGTGGAGATCTTGTCGCCGGCAACAGCCGGCTTGGCCCGCTCGGCCCCCAGCATCAGGGGCATGGAGGGCCCATACAAATCCAGGTCCAGGATGCCCACCTTCAGGCCCAGGGCTTTGAGTCCCATGGCCAGATTCACGCTGAGGGTGGACTTGCCCACGCCGCCCTTGCCCGAGGCCACCGGCACTACCCATTTGACGCCGGGTATGGGCCGGGGCCCCTCGTGCTCCTTGGGCGGGGCCGGTTCGGGTATCTGCAGCTCGATGTCGCTGGCGCCGGTGGCCTGCATCACCGCCTGGGCGATGTCCTTTTTGAGCTGCTCGCGCACCTCGGGTGGCGCGGCCACCGGGCGTAGGGTGATAGTGGCCCGGTTGCCTTCCAGGCGGGCCTGGGACACCAGCTCCATGGCCATGATGTCCAGATCAAAGCCCGGATAAAACACGGTCTTCAGGGGAGCTTCCAGTTCCTGGTCAATGGGGAATTCGTCTTCTTTATGGCTCATGATGGCTCCTGCCAAATGAAACAGCGAGTTGAATATACCTCCATAAGATACCAGGGTTTCATGTGCCTGGCGAGAAGGGGGAGGGTTTGTAAAAATAAGAGAAGAGGTGGGGAATAAGGGAGAGTCAGGAAGTGCGCGTTAAAAGGTGACGGGGCTCGATTGGGCGCCGGGGCAGGTTGCATGGCACGGGGGGATGAAAACAGACCCAGAGCGGGCGGCTTTAGCCCGGATATTTCACGAAGGCCGGTCGTCCGGCTGCGCCAGCCAAGCGCTGGCGGTGTTGCCGGCTGCGCTCCAAGCTCGACGTAGCTTTGGC
>JANQFN010000271.1 GCA_028277825.1 Desulfarculaceae bacterium | reverse complement strand
GCCAAAGCTACGTCGAGCTTGGAGCGCAGCCGGCAACACCGCCAGCGCTTGGCTGGCGCAGCCGGACGACCGGCCTTCGTGAAATATCCGGGCTAAAGCTAGACCAAAGCCAGCCCGTAGCCAAGCAGCCGGCAAAGGCTGCCCCGCTTTTTGACCTTTTGTTGAACCACCTATGCAACTCTGTTAAAGTTTCTGGCATTATTGGGAAAAACCAATACTATTCCGGGCCGGGAAAGATGCGAGCCTATGGATGATTTTGACCTTAAACGCGAGATTCTGGACAGCCTCTACGACGGGGTATACACGCTGGATTTGGACCGTAAAATCACTTATTGGAACAAGTCCGCCGAACGCCTGACCGGCTACAGCCGCCAAGAGGTGATGGGCCGCCCCTGCTCGGATAACATCCTGGTGCATGTAAGCGGCGAGGGCGAAAAGCTCTGCCAAGACAAATGCCCTATGGTTTTTTGCGTGGAAAACGGGCAGATGCGCGAAGCCGAGGTCTTTTTGCACCACAAGGACGGCCACCGCATGTCGGTGGCGGTGCGGGCCACACCCCTGCACAACACCGCGGGTGAGATCATCGGGGCGGTGGAGGTGTTCAGCGACAACTCATCGCGTCTGGCGACCAAACAGCGCATCAAAGAGCTGGAAAAGCTGGCCATGCTGGATGAGTTGACCAGGCTGCCCAACCGTCGCTACATCCTGGGGCAACTGGGCAGCCGGCTGCACGAGTTGCGCCGGGCGGGCTGGCCCTTCGGCATACTCTACATGGACATCGATCATTTCAAGGAATGCAACGACACCTACGGCCACGACATGGGCGACCAAGTGCTCAAGGTGGTCAGCCGCACCATGGCCCACAACTCGCGCCCCTTTGACGTGGTGGGACGTTGGGGCGGTGAAGAGTTTGTGGGGGTGGTGCCCAACGTGAACCTCGACAATTTGGCCAAGGTGGCTGAACGCTACCGGAATCTGGTGGCCAACTCGGCGGTCAAAGAAAACGGCCATGAGGTCAAAGTGACCATCTCGGTGGGGGGCACCATGGCCCAGCCAGAGGACAGCGTGGAGTTATTGCTCCAGCGGGCCGACAAAAACCTTTACGCCAGCAAAAAGGCGGGGCGCGACACCAGCACGGTATGCTGAGCCCGGCCGGGGGTTCCGTCGGTGTTTCCTCCTAGAAAGAGGCCTCATGAGCGTCAGGATAATCGACCTGTCCATCACTCTGGAGTCCGGACTTCCCTCTGACCCCGAACCGATGATCCCCGAGATAGAGTATATGGACCACGCCGCCGGGGCCCAAGGCATGCAGGCCTACTTTCCCGGCGTGGGACCGCAGGATTTGCCCGGCGGCCTGGGCTGGGCGGTGGAGCGGGTGAGCCTCACCACCCATTCGGGCACCCATTTGGACGCCCCCTATCACTACCACCCCACCCAGGACGGGGGTCAGCCCGCTCTGACCATCGACCAGATCCCCTTGGAGTGGTGCTATGCCGACGGGGTGCTTTTAGACTTCGCCCACAAGGCCGACGGCGAGGGCATCAGCGCCGCGGAGGTGGCCGCCGAGTTGGAGCGCATTGATTATGAGCTGAAGCCCCTGGACATCGTATTGATCAGGGTGGGGGCGGATAAAGCCTGGGGCAAGCCGGAGTACCTGGTCAGCGGCGCGGGCATGACCCGCGAGTCCACCCTGTATCTGCTGGAGCGCGGAGTGAAGGTGGTGGGCATCGACGCCTGGTCCTGGGACCGGCCCCTGCCCTTTTTAGCCAAGGAGTTCCAGGAGACCGGCGACGCCTCGGTGATCTGGGAGGCCCATTTCGCGGGCATCGAGAGGGGTTACTGCCACATGGAAAAGCTGGCCAACCTGGGGGCCCTGCCCCGGCCCCACGGCTTCAAGGTGGCTTGCTTCCCGGTGAAGATAAAAGACGCCTCCGCCGGCTGGGTGCGGCCGGTGGCCATATTTGATGAATAAGTGGCTTCGCGGCGCCTGGAAGATCACCGGCCTGGGGGTGCTGGAGGAAAAGGGCATTGACCCCTTTGGGCGGCCCAAAAAAGCCGGCGTCCAGCAAAGACGAGAGAAAATCCTGACATGAGCAGACAAGTTGCAGTAGCCATAATCGGTGGAGGCTCGGCCGGTTTCCGGGCGGCGGCGGAGGTGGCCCGGCATACGGACGATTTTGTGATCATCAATGAGGGCCACTGGGGCACCACCTGCGCCAGCGTGGGCTGCATGCCCTCCAAGGCCCTGATCCAACCCGCCGCCGAAGTGCAGCGCCAGCAGCTACTGGCCACCATGGGCCTGGGCGGCGGTGAGTTGGCGGTGGACGGCCCGGCGGTTATGCGCCGGGTGCGCAGCCTGCGCGACCGTTTCGTAGGCGCCCTGCTGCCCCGCCAGGGCATGTTCCCCGGCAAGGTCCTGGCCGGGCGCGCCCGCTTTGTGGAGCCGCAGATGCTGGAGGTGGACGGTCAACGCATCCAGGCCCGCCGAGTGATCATCGCCACCGGCTCGCAGCCAATGGTGCCCCCGGCCTGGCGGGAGCTGGGCGGACGCGTCCTGATCAGCGACCAGGTGTTCGAACTGGATCAGCCTCCGGCTCGCCTGGCGGTGATCGGCCTGGGCGCCATCGGCCTGGAGCTGGGCCAGGCGCTCAGCCGCCTGGGCACCGAAGTGATTGGCATCGAGGCCACCCCCATGATCGGGGGCCTGAGCGACCCGGAGGTCAACCGGCTGGCCCTGGAGTTGATCGGCCGCGAATTCAAGATTATCACTGAAAGCACCGCCGAACTGGAGGCGGACGGCGACGGGCTCTTGGTCAGCGCCGGAGGCGACAGCTTCACGGTGGACAAGGCCCTGGCCTGTTTGGGCCGACGGCCGGCCCTGGCCGGGCTGGGGCTTGAGCGCCTGGGCCTGGAGCTGGACCAAAGCAACGGCTTGCCCCACGACCCGGCCACCATGCAGGTGGCGGACCTGCCCATCTTCCTGGCCGGCGACGCCGGCGGCGGGGCCATGCTGTTTCACCAGGCGGTGGACGATGGCAAGATCGCCGGCTTCAACGCCTGTCAGGAAAGGCCCCGGCGTTTTGCGCGCAAGCCCCTGTTGGCCATCGCCTTCACCGATCCCAACCTGGTCCAGGTGGGGGCCCGCTGGGATGAGTTGGACCAGCAAGACGTGGTGGTGGGCTCCTTCGGCTTGGACAACCAGGGCCGCGCCCTGATTCAGGGCCAAAACCACGGCATGGTTCGTCTGTATTTTTCGCAGCCAGAGGGCCTCCTTCTGGGCGGGACCCTGCTGGCGCCGGCAGCCGAGCACCTGGGCCACTGGCTGCACTTGTGCCTCAGCCGGGGCCTGAGCGCTTATGACCTGATCCAGCAGGTATTCTATCACCCCACCCTGGAGGAGGCCCTGCAGGGGGCCATCTACGACGCCCTGGCCCAGCTGCCCGCCCGCGAGGGGGGTATTCCGGAGGTGCCTTTCGCAAGTGGAGACGGGGCTTGAAGGGTGGCACCTACTGCCTGATTCTGCGCCTGCCCCAGGCCAGGCACATTGCCGTGGGCCGGCGCGATCCCTTGCGCTTCCCGGCCGGCTGGTACTGCTACGCGGGCTCGGCCCTGGGCGGGCTAGCCGCGCGCATCGCCCGGCACCAACGGCAGGACAAACGCCTGCGCTGGCACATCGATTACCTGTTGCAGCATGCCCGCATCAAAGAAGTAGTGACCATCCAGAGCGCTGAACGCCTGGAGTGTGAGCTGAGCCGGCGCATCGCGGCCCTGGGCCAGGAGCCGCCCCTGCCCGGCTTCGGGGCCAGCGACTGCAAATGCCAAAGCCATTTGCATTACTTTCCCCAAGACCCCACCGCGAGTATCCGTGAAATAGCCAGGGGCCTGACTCCAACGGAATCAGGCCCCAGATAATTTTCAGTTCAGCGTCTGGGAGCTAGCTGTAGTTAGCAAGGACGTTGTTCACAGTTAAGCAGTCTTGAGACTGGCGGTTTCATTTTTAAGGAGGTGTGTGGCCTCCTGTAGTTGTATCGGTCGATC
>JANQFN010000267.1 GCA_028277825.1 Desulfarculaceae bacterium | reverse complement strand
AACAAGCCAATAAGCTATTGACTTTCAGCTTGACGATTTCCGATAATTATCAAGTAAGTCGATAGAATTATTGGCCCCAAAACCGGTGGTGTTAGAGGGCGAGTCAGGCTGGCCGGAAGCCCGAGTTGTCCGCACCGGCGGGTCACTTTAGTCTCTGTAAAGGGGAGCCTCTATATTCCCCGGTCAAAACAGAAATGAACATCGGTAGCGCCCGATTGGCGCCTCCGGTGACTGTAAATAGACTTGAGGTTTTGGTTTTACTTTCTTAGCAAAGGAAGGAGTGGTTCATGGGAAAACAGGCAGTAATTGACGCGGTGCAGGGTAAGCCCACCGAGGTGGTGCCCTGGGTACCCTATGCAGGGGTGCATGCCGCCTATCTCATCGATGAGCCGGCCGACAAGTACCTGAAGGACCCGGACCTCATCTGCAAGGGTGTGCTAAACGCCGCCGAACGCTACAAAGCCGACGGCATCCCCTTGTTGTTCGACCTCACGGTCGAGGCCATCAGCATGGGCTGCGATCACAAGTGGTGGGAGGACAACCCCCCGAGCATCACCGGGCACCCCCTGGCCAAGCAGACCTTGGCCGAGAGTGGCCTCAAGATACCCGGGCCGGGCGACGGACGCTGGCCGGTGGTGATTGAAGCGGGCAAAAAGGTGATGGAGCAGATCGGAGACTGCGCGGTATACGGCATTCTCTGCGGTCCCCTGACCCTGGCCAGCCACTTGAGAGGCGTGCGCATGTTCACCGACGTGGTCAAGGACAAGCCCCTGGCCAAGGAGATCATGGACTTCTGCGGCGAAGCGGCCGGCGAGGCGGCCCGCATCTATGCCGAGGACATCGGCGTGGACGTGGTGGCCATCACCGACCCGGTGGCCAGCCAGATCAGCCCCGAGACCTTTGCCGAGTTCGTCACCCCGGCCACTCAGCCGGCGATCGAGGCCACCAAGAAGGCGGGCAAGGTGTCCTCCTTCTTCATCTGCGGCGACGCCACCAAGGTGCTGCAGGAAGTGGCGGACGTGGGCACCGACGGCTTCGCCATCGACGAGCAACTCAACCTGACCTACGTGCGCGACGTGGCCCGGGCCGCCGGCGTGGGCTTCGGTGGCAACCTGAAACTGACCCTGGCCCTGTCCCTGGGTCTGATCCCCCCCCGCGAAGACGCCCTGATTTCGCTGGCCGCCGGCGGAGCCACAGGATACGTCTTCGCCCCCGGCTGAGACATGCCCTACGACGTTCCGGTGGAACGTATGGACCAGGTTCTCGAGGCCGTGGAATTCTACAACACCTACTATGCCAAGTATCCCTTAAACCGGCCAGATCCCTGGGCCGGCAGGTAAGGAGGGGACGAGATTATGAGCGACAAGATCGTCATCGACGTCCTCACCCTGGACAGCGTGCAGTGCGCGGCCTGCGGCTACATGATGGAGTCCATCGCCGCCTTGCCCCAGGAGATCCAGGACGCGATCGAGTACAAGGAATGGTCTATTAAGAACAAAGAGGGCATCGGCAAGTTCATCGAGATGCAGGGCAAGGTTCTGCCCACCATCGCCATTCAGGGGGACTTGTTGTTCGAGTCCATCATCCCCCAGTATGAGGAACTGATCGACGCCATGGCCGAGCGGGCTCCCAACCCCGATCTGGCCGAACGGGTCAAGGCGCTCAGAGATAAGGGCTTTGACTTTGACAACCTGGAGGAGAATTTGGCCCGTGCCGAGGCTGGGGCCAACACCCGCAGGGTGGAGGACTAGGCCTCTTCCAGGTCCGAGACCTTAAACTCCATTCGGGGCGCGGGGCCGCAAAACGGCGGCGCCGCGCCCCTTTTTTGGCGTTGTTTTCAAATATTTTGAAGCCTCTGAGCAAACCTCCGGCTTAACCCGGATATTTCACGAAGGCCGGTCGTCCGGCTGCGCCAGCCAAGCGCTGGCGGTGTTGCCGGCTGCGCTCCAAGCTCGACGTAGCTTTGGC
>JANQFN010000172.1 GCA_028277825.1 Desulfarculaceae bacterium | reverse complement strand
GTTTTCGGCCACCAGTTGCGTGTCCACCTCGGGCTTTCTAACCTCGTGGATGTCCACCATCACTTCGCGCTTGATCAGAGCCTCCAGCTCCTTTTTCATCGACTCGATCTCGGCGCCTTTTTTGCCGATGACGATGCCGGGGCGCGCGGTGTGGATGCGGATCTTGGCCTTGTCGGCCGCCCGCTCGATCTCCACCCGGGAGATGCCGGCGTGGGCCAGCTTCTTCTTGATGAACTCGCGGATCAAGTGATCCTCGTGGACCAAGGCGGCGTAATCCTTGTTGGCGAACCACCGGGAGTCCCAGGTGCGGATCACGCCGAGCCTAAAGCCTATGGGGTGTACCTTCTGACCCAAAACCGATCTCCTTGCCTAACGCTCGTCCAGGACCACGGTGATGTGGCTGGTCCGTTTGCGGATGATGTAGGCCCGGCCCATGGCCCGGGGGCGCCAACGCTTGAGCGTGGGGCCGCCGTCCACAAAGGCCTTTTTGATATAAAGCTGGTCCACATCCACGTCCGGCCTTTGCGAGGCATTGGCCACCGCGGAATTAATGACTTTGCTCATCAGCACAGCCGCCTTTTTGGGCGTAAACTGCAGTTTGTTCAGCGCCTCGCCCACCTTCATGCCGCGTACGGCGTCGGCCACCAGACGGACCTTACGGGGGGAGATGCGCACGTATTTGGCTTTGGCCACCGCTTCCATGGGCCCTACCTCTTCCTGCCCGTCTTATCGCCGGCGTGGCCGTAGAAGGTGCGGGTGGGCGAAAACTCGCCCAGTTTATGCCCCACCATGTTCTCGGTCACAAACACCGGGATGAATTTTTTGCCGTTGTGCACCGCAAAGGTCAGCCCCACGAAGCTGGGCATGATGGTGGAGCGGCGGCTCCAGGTCTTGATGACCTTGCGGCTGCTGGTGGCCACGGCGTGGTCCACCTGTTGGCCCACGGATTCGTCCACAAAGGGACCCTTTTTCAGGCTGCGCGGCATCGTGTGCTCCTAGCTCTGATAGCGCCGGCGGACGATGAAGGCGTCCGAAGGCTTCTTCTTGCGAGTGCGGTAGCCCTTGGTGGGCCAGCCCCAGGGGCTGCAGGGATGGCGCCCGCCCGAGGAACGGCCCTCGCCGCCGCCCATGGGGTGATCCACCGGGTTCATGGCCACGCCGCGCACCCGGGGGCGCTTGCCCATCCAGCGGCTGCGGCCGGCCTTGCCCAAGCGCACGTTCTCGTGCTGCACGTTGCCCACCTGGCCGATGGTGGCGCGGCATCTGAGATTCACCCGCCGCATCTCGCCCGAGGGCAGCTTCAAAGTGGCGTAGCCCGCCTCCTTGGCCATGAGCTGGGCATAGGTGCCGGCCGAGCGCACGATCTGGCCGCCGGCCCCGATCTTCAGCTCGATGTTGTGCAAGTGGCTGCCCAGGGGTATGGCGTCTAAGGGCATGGTGTTGCCCGGCATGATGTCGGCCTTGTCGGCGCTTATCACCACCGCGCCCACGCTCAGACCCTTGGGGGCCAAAATATAGCTTTTTTCGCCGTCGGCGTAGTGCAACAGGGCGATGTTGGCCGAACGGTTGGGGTCGTATTCAATACCCGCCACCTTGGCCGGGATGTCCAGCTTGTTGCGCTTGAAGTCGATCTTGCGGTAGCGCCGCTTGTGTCCGCCGCCCCGGTGACGCGAGGTCACGCGGCCGCGGTTGTTGCGTCCGCCGCTCTTGTTCAAGGGCTCCAGCAGGCTTTTCTCCGGCTCGCGCTTGGTGATCTCCTCGCTCTCCATGTAAGTGGAGTTGCGCTGCCCAGGCGAAGTCGGCTTGCGTCTTTTAATGGCCATCTAGCTTATCCTCTCCAACACCAAGGGGAATTACGCCCCCTCGAAGAACTCCACGCTGTGGCCCGGGGCCAGGGTTACGTAGGCCTTTTTCCAGTCGCTCTGGCGGCCCACGATGCGCCCCATGCGCTTGGTCTTGCCGTGGAAGCTGGCGGTGCGCACCTTGAGCACCTTGACGTTGAACAGGGTCTCCACCGCCTGGCGGATCTCCACCTTGCCGGCGCGCCGGTCAACCTCGAAGACCAACTGGTTGTCCAGCTCCTTGGCCAGGGTGCTTTTTTCGGTGACCAGGGGGCGCCTGATGACTCGTCTTAGGTCCTTCACGACAGCGCCTCCTCGATGCCGGCCACCGCGTCTTCTAAAAGCACCAGCCGGTCGTACTTGAGGATGTCATAGACGTTGAGCCCCTGAGCCCTAAGCACCTTGAACTTGGGCACGTTTCTGGAACTCTTCTCCAAGACCTCGTCAGCCGCGGCGGTGATCACCAGGGCGTTTTGGGTCTCCAAGTTGTCCATGACCTCCACAAAGGCCTTGGTCTTGATTTGCTCCAGATCAAAGCCCTTGAGCACGGTCAGTTTGCCCTCGCCCAGCTTGTCGCTCAGGGCCACGCGCAGCGCGGCCTTTTTGACCTTGCGGGGCAGGGTGTAGGAATAGTCGCGGGGCTTGGGCCCGAAGGTCACGCCGCCGCCCCGCCACAGGGGGCTGCGCCGGGTGCCCACCCGGGCGCGGCCGGTGCCTTTTTGGCGCCAGGGCTTCCTGCCGCCGCCGCGCACCTCCACGCGGGTCTTGGTGGAGGCGCTGCCCTTGCGGCGCTTGGCCAGTTGCCAAACCACCACCTCGTGCAGGAGATTGGGCTTGATCTCGGCCCCGAAGACGGCCTCGCTCAAATCCAGCTGGCCGACCTTGCTGTTGGTTCTATCTAAAACGTCTACCGTAGGCATCTTAAGTCACCCGTATGGGGCTAGTTGGCTTTTTCAATAATGACGATGCCGCCATTGGCCCCGGGCACCGCGCCCTTGACCATAACCAGATTGTGTTCGGGCCTAACGTCCACCACCTTGAGATTGCGCACCTGGGTGCGGTCGTTGCCGTAGCGGCCCGGCATGCGCTTGCCCCTCAAGACACGGGCCGGTGTGGCCGACATGCCGATGGAGCCGGGCGCGTCGTGGGTGGTGCAGCCGTGGGTGGCGCGGCCGCCGGAAAAACCGTGGCGCTTGACCACGCCGGTGAAGCCCCGGCCCTTGCTGCGACCGGTGACGTGCACCTTCTGGCCGGGCTCGAACATCTCGGCGGTAAGCTCCTGGCCCACCTCGTATTCGGCCGGGTCGTCCACCCGAAACTCCTTGAGCACGCTCTTGGCCTCCACCCCGGCCTTGGCAAAGTGGCCGGCCGCGGGCTTGTTGACGCTCTTTTCCCGTTTGGCGCCAAAACCCAACTGCAAGGCGTTGTAGGCCTCTTTTTCCTGGCTCTTGACCTGCACCACCGTGCAGGGCCCCACTTCCAGCACCGTCACCGGCACCGCGCGGCCCTCGCCCAAAAACAGGCGGGTCATGCCGACCTTTTTTCCTATAAGTCCGTTAAGCATGAGTCATTCACCGATGCTTAGAGCTTGATCTCAACGTCCACGCCCGCGCTGAGGTCCAGTTTCATCAGGGCGTCCACCGTCTGCTGGGTGGGCTCCAAGATGTCCAGTAGCCTCTTGTGGGTGCGGATCTCGAACTGCTCACGGCTCTTTTTGTCGATGTGAGGCGAGCGCAGCACACAGAATTTGTTTATGACCGTAGGCAGCGGGATGGGCCCGGCCACCTTGGCCCCGGTCCGGCGCGCGGTTTCCACGATCTCCAGCGCCGACTGGTCCAGCAGCTTGTGATCATAGGCCTTGAGCCGAATGCGAATTTTCGTGTTCTGGATCATGGAGCCAACTCCTGCGCTTGCTCTATCCTCGCGCCGACCAGGCGTCGATTACTTACTCGATGACCTCTGCGACCACGCCGGCGCCCACGGTGCGCCCGCCCTCGCGGATGGCGAAGCGGAGCTCTTTCTCCATGGCAATAGGCGTGATCA
>JANQFN010000207.1 GCA_028277825.1 Desulfarculaceae bacterium | reverse complement strand
CCCGCCGGGTGATGGATATTTTGCAAGACATGGGCCAGGTGGCCGAAGATCTGGGCTTCAAAGCCTTTCTGGTGGGCGGTTCGGTGCGCGATATGTTCCTGCGCCAGGAAAACCTGGACCTGGACATCGTGGTGGAAGGCGACGGCATCGTATTTGCCAAGCGCATCGGCCAGACCCGGCCCGAGGTGAAGGTGCGCACCCATAAAAAATTCAACACCGCCAATTTGACTTTTAGCGGCGGCCTGAGCATGGATGTGGCCACCGCCCGCCTGGAATACTACCAGTCGCCGGCCGCCCTGCCGGTGGTGGAGCTGTCCAGCCTGAAGCTGGATTTGTACCGGCGCGACTTCACCATGAACACCCTGGCGGTGCAGCTCAACCCGGGTCACTTCGGCGAACTGCTGGACTTTTTCGACGGGCTGCGGGACATCAAGGAAAAGGCGGTGCGCGTATTGCACAACCTTTCCTTTGTGGAAGACCCCACCCGGGTGTTTCGGGCGGTGCGCTTTGAACAGCGCTTTGGCTTCAAGATCGGCAAGCTGACCGAGGCCCTGATCAAAAACGCCATTAAGATCGACGCCTTCAAGCGCCTATCCGGCCGCCGGCTGTTCGGCGAGTTCCAGTTGATGCTGACCGAGGAAAAGGCTCTTAATTGCCTGCTCCGTCTCAAGGAGCTCAAGCTCTTGCCGATGTTCAACGAGCACATCCGGCTGGCAGACAAGGACATCGCTCTCTTGGAAGGTCTGGAAGAAGCCCTGGCCTGGTACCGGCTGTCCTTTTTGGACCAACCGGTCAAGCAGTGGCTGGTCTATTATTTGGGGCTGAGCGAACCCCTGAAACAGGAGCAGCGCGATACCCTGGGCCGGCGGTTGGGCATTTCTCCCAAGCAGCGGGCCAACCTGGCCAGCGAGCGCCTCAAGGCGGTAAGGGCCCTGAACCAGCTGCAGCGCAACCATCCCCCGGCCTCCAAGATATACTTCCTGCTCAGGCCCCTGAAGCCCGAGTTCCAATTGTTTGTCATGGCCAAGGCCAGCCGGGAATGGGCCAAGCGGGCGGTTAGCCAATACCTAACCTCGCTCAGCCGCTCCCACCCCCAACTGGACGGCGAGGACTTGAAGGCCTTGGGCTTCACCCCCGGACCCCTGTTCAAAAAAATCCTGGACCGCTTGCAGGCGGCCTGCCTGGACGGCGAAGTCCTGGGCCGCGACCAAGAGCTTGAGTTGGTGCGCCGGGAGTTCGGCACCCCCAAGGAGAAATCAGCTTAATGGACGGCATCACTCAATTCTTTTGGCGCCTGGTCCTGTTGGCCCCGCCCATTCTCATGGCCCTGACCGTGCACGAGGCTTCCCACGCCCTGGTGGCCTGGCTCAGGGGCGACCCCACCGCCAAACACGCCGGGCGCCTCTCCATGAATCCCCTGCGTCACTTGGACCCCTTCGGCACCCTGGTGTTTTTCATCACCGCCTGGTTCGGAGCCGGCTTCGGCTGGGCCAAGCCGGTGCCGGTGGACGGGCGCCGCCTGAGAAACCCCCGGCGCGACATGATCTGGATCTCCGCCTCGGGCCCCCTGAGCAACCTGGCCTTTGCCGCGCTAATATCAGGGGCTTTGTGGGTGCTGGTCAGTTGGGGGGTCTTTGCCGAGTACGCCCTGTGGAAATACATCCTGGGACAGTTTTTCCTGGTGGGCATCGAGGTGAACGTGATCCTGGCCTTTTTCAACCTGATCCCCCTGCCCCCCCTGGACGGCTCCGGCATCCTCAACGGCCTGTTGAGCCCCCGGGCCTCCCTGCGCTATCAGCAGATTTCGCGCTACGGGTTCATGATTTTGCTAGCCCTGATTTTTTTGCCCCGCTTTTTGCCGGGCTTGCCTAATATAATTGGTTATCTGGTACTATATCCTGCTCAGGCGGTGATAAGCTTTTTGATGCCCCTGTAGGACGAACCTGATGGAAGTCGCGGTCAAGCTGGAAATATTCGAAGGCCCCCTGGACCTTCTCTTGCATTTGATCCGCAAGAACGAGGTAGACATCTACGACATCCCGGTGGCGCTGATCACCCAGCAGTACCTGGAATATCTGGAGATGATGCAGGAGTTGTCCATCGCGGTGGCCGGCGAGTTCCTGGTGATGGCCAGCACCCTGACCCACATCAAAAGCCGCATGCTGCTGCCCAGCTATGATTCGTCGGAGGATGATGAGTCCGAGGACCCCCGCCACGACCTGGTGGAACGGCTCAAGGAGCACATGCGCATCAAAAACGTGGCCGCCCAGTTGGAGGAGCGCCCCTGGCTGGGCCGCGACGTCTTTGGCCGGGGGGGAGGCCGCGGCGAGGTGGACCGCTCCCTGGCCGGCCAAGACGAGCAGATCGAGGCCGGCGTCTTCGACCTGATCGAGGCCTTCCGCAAGCTGATCAGCCGGCGGCACGAGCAGATGGTGCTGGAGTTGCCCAGCGACCGGGTCTCGGTGGAGGAGCGCATGGGGCAGCTCTTGGAGCGCCTGCGCCAGCGCCAGACCCTGACCTTTGACGACTGCTTTGACGCCGACCGCTCCACGCCGCAACTGGTGGTCACCTTTCTGGCGCTTCTGGAATTGGCCCGCCTGGGCCTGATCAAGGTGTATCAGGAACGGCTGGAACTGGTGCAGGGCGGCGAGGCCAAGTGGGGGCCCTTGCGCATCTATTTCCGTCCCACGGAAGGCAAAGAGGAGAACCAGGCGTGAGCCAGGACCTCAAGCGAATTATAGAGGCCTTGTTGTTCGTCTCAGAAACGCCGCTCAGCTTGAACCAGCTCTGCCACGTACTGGAGGCAAACGACCGGGGCAAGGTCCGCCAGGCGCTGGTCGAGTTGCGCGAGGATTATCAGCAGATGCAGCGCGCCTTCGAGCTGGTGGAGGTGGCCGGTGGCTGGAGCTTCCGCACCCGGGAGGAACACGCCTACTGGCTGCGCAAACTCCGACGCCAACAGGTGACCCGCCTGTCCCGCGCCGCCCTGGAGACCCTGGCCATCGTGGCCTATCGCCAGCCGGTCTTAAAGGCCGAGATCGAGCGCATACGCGGCGTGGAAGTGGGCGGCATCCTGCGCATGCTTTTGGAAAAGGGCCTGTTGCGCGTGGCCGGGCGCAAGGACCTGCCGGGACGCCCCCTGGTGTATGCCACCACCAAAAAATTCCTGGAGGTCTTTGACTTAAAAAACCTGGGCGAGTTGCCCACCGTGGAGGAGTTGGAGGCCCTGAGCGAGGGCGAGGCCGCTGAAGCCGACCTGGCGCCCAGCCTACCCCTGGAGCCGGTGCCGCCGCCGGCCGAAGAAACGGCCGGCCCTGGCGAAGCGGCCCCAGAGGAGCCCCGGGCCGGTGAGGAGCAAACAGCAGCCGCCATGGAGGAACCGGCCCCGGAAGCAACGCCGCCGAGCATGGCGTCACCCGGCACCCCCCTGGAAGACCAAGCTGCACCTGAAGCGGAAACAGCCCCTGAAGCAGACCCTGAATCCGACCCCGGGAATCGACAGTCCTAGGTCTTCCCTCCATGCCTGCCCAGCGGTTGCAAAAAATATTGGCCCAGGCCGGCCTGGCCAGCCGGCGGGGGGCAGAAAAAATCATCGCGGCTGGCCGGGTGCGCGTGGACGGCAAGGTGGTGACCCAAATGGGCGCCAAGGCCGACCCGGCCAGCCAACGCATCACAGTGAACGGCAAACCCCTGCCCGAGGCGGAGAGCATGGAATATTGGTTGGTGCATAAACCCCCGGGCGTAGTCTGCACCCTGGATGATCCCCAAGGACGCCGGCGGGTGGTGGACCTTTTGCCCCCTTCGGTAAAAAGCCGGCTGTATCCGGTGGGCCGCCTGGACTTGAATTCCGAGGGCCTGGTCCTGTTAACCAACGACGGCGAGTTGGCCAACCGCTTGATGCACCCCAAATACGAGGTGCCCAAACGCTATTTGGTCTGGGTGGAGGGCCGGCCGGGAACGGCTGCCCTGGACCGGCTGCGAAAAGGCGTGGACATCGACGGACGCGCCACCGCCCCGGCCAAGGTGGGCGTGAAGAGCGCCGACGCCAAGGAGAGCAAGCTTAGCTTCGTGCTGCATGAGGGGCGCAAGCGGGAAATTCGCCTGATGTGCCGGGCGGTGGGGCTCAACGTCAAGCGCCTGCTGCGTACCGCCATGGGCCCGCTCAAGCTGGGCAAGCTGCCGGTTGGTCAGGCGCGGCGGTTGAGTAAGGCCGAGGTGGCGGAGCTTAAAAGGGCCACCGGCCTATAAACCGGTTGCAAACCATTCCCCCATGGTGTACAAAATTCGCCGCGAGCAAAATACAGGCCGGTAACTCAGCGGGAGAGTGCCATCCTCACACGGTGGAAGTCACGGGTTCAAATCCCGTCCGGCCTACCAAAAAAATATAGGCGGTCAGGAAAACCTGGCCGCCTTAAATATTTGATTCCACTGCTGCTCAGTAGGTGACGGTCTGGGTGTCTCCGAAGGAGATGGTGTTGTCGGTTACCAACACCTCTTTCAGTTCCACCTTGATACCCACGAAATCCGACGGGTCGCCGGGCAGGTCCTTCAAATAGGGGAACTTCTGCATCAGCAGCCCAAAGGCCTTTTGCATCTCCTCCGGATCCTGGATCAGGGCGGCGGTGCCGCTGCCCTTAATGTATTTAAGGGCGGCCAAATCCTCCATGGAGGTGCAGTCGTGATCAATGGCAAAGGCGACGTAGGCGCTGTCAGTGATTTGCTGGACTTTGCGCGAGTCCCTCTGCGTGATGAAATACAAGATGTTTTCCGCCTCGCCCACGGCATAGTCCACGCTTCGCAGACATGGCAGGCCCTGGGTGTCTAAGCTTGCGATGCGCACCAAGTTGTGTCCGCTGACAACTTCCTTGACGGTTTCCTTTGCACTCATAATGCTCTCCCTTTCTCATTTGACGGGGGCCGGTTTTGCCCAGCCCTGGATCTAAAAGACGGTCTGCTGGCAATCTAGTAGACCGGTCGACTCGTTAGGTGTGAAAAAATATATGCCACACCCCTGGCGCTCAATTCTTCAACACATAATCAAAGACGAACTTCTTGTGATTCATCAGCGGCTCCACACTGCCGGCCACCTTCATGCGGATCAAGGCACCGTGCCAGCCGGCGATGATGAAATCAGCGGTTTCCTCCAGGTCCAGATCCGCTGGGATATCGCCGGCGTCCTGGGCTTGGGTCAGAATTCCGGTATAGGTGGCCACCATGGCGTCAATGGCCTGACCCAGCTTTTTCTGAAAGGCCGGGCTGAGATCGCCCATTTCCTGGGCCAGGTTGCCCACCGGACAGCCGCAAGTGAAACCCCTGGATTCGAAAAAGGCCATGAACTGGTCCAGCAGATTTTCCAGACGAGCCAAGGGCGGGAGCCTGTCGTCTTCCAAAATGCTTTGGCTGAATTGCGCAAAAAATTCGTTAAAATAATCAATAACCTGCAGGCCGAAGTCCTCTTTGCTCTTGAAGTAGTTGTAAAAAGAGCCTTTGGGAACCTCCGCGGCGCTGAGAATCTCCTGCAAGCCGGTGGCATGATAGCCCTTCTGGTGCATGATCTCCGCGCCGACTTGCAGTATTTTATCTTTGGTATTCACTAGCTATCCATGGCTTTCCTGCGCAGCCAACTTATAATAGACCGGTCGTCTCGATAATGTCAACCGCAAACTCATTGCCCTCGGCTCTGGGCAGGTAAACCAGCCCGGCTCAATCCTGCACAAAAGGCAGCACATAGGGTCCTTCCGGGATCACCGCCACCTGCCGGTGTTCACCGGCGCTGTCATGGAGCGCCGACTCCAGGTCGTGCACCCGGTTCACCCCGGTCAGGCCGTGCTCCGCCTCGCTCAGCCCCTGGGTGTGCAGATGGATGTTGCCGATGCGCATGGGACCCAGTTGCTTCTGGGTCTGCCAGGCGTCGATACCCGCGTGCTGAAGGGGCTCGATGTGTTTAAAAAAGCCCTCCGCTCCCATCTCCACCAGCTTTTTTTGCGCCTCAATGTATTCCGGGCTGCCCATGCCCTCTAAAATCTCGCTGACGATGAACAGGTCCCCGCCCGGCTCCAGGATGCCCATGGCCGCCACCATGCCCTTTACGGTCTGGTAGTAAGTCTTGTCCAGGGGATAGCCCGCGCTGGAAGTGACCACGGTTTTGAAGCGCTTGGGCACGGTGACCTCGGCGTATTCACGCACAAAATCCACGGCCTGCAAATGGCTGGCGACCACCTCGCCGAAGTTGACAAACCCCAGCCTGCGCTCATGGTCGATCACCACGTTGACGGCCAGGGCCCCGCCCAACAGCTCCACGATCTCCAGCTGCTGCTCGTGCAGGGGGTTGCCCTCAAGCACGCAGTTGGCCGCCTGGGGGTGCTCCATAAAGCCGGCGTTGTGCAGATAGGTGATGGTCTCCAGGTGGGCCACGCCGGGCATGATCAGCTTGCGCCCGCCGGAATAGCCGGCCATGAAGTGAGGCTCCACCAGGCCCACCATGATGCGCAATTCCGCCTCCACCACCCGGCGGTCCAGCTTCAAAGGCGTGCCCTGGCTGGTATGACCCAGGTCAACATGGTCCTCGTCCCGCCGGGCGTAGTGGTTTTCTATGGTGATGTTCTCAAAAACCCAGTCATCGCCGATCA
>JANQFN010000040.1 GCA_028277825.1 Desulfarculaceae bacterium | reverse complement strand
ATCAGCGGGGTGACCCCGGCGGTCCTTGCCATTCTCAGTTTGCATTTGCACCGCCGCGCCCAGGCCGCGGCCCTGGATTAGCCCTTGCCCCGGCCCTGGTTCCGCGTTATATTCCAGCCGGTGTAATTCCTGATTATCAGGGACGTTAAGTGATACTAAGGCCGGGCGGGCGCTGTTGTACGACACCAATTCCGCAAAGCAATATCCGGTTTATCCTCAGGGCAGCTTCAAGGCCAAGGTGGTGAACCTGGTGCCCCCTTCGGTGACGCCCAACCACATCACCTTCTTCCGCCTGGCCGCCACCGCGGGCATTGTGGTGGTGCAGATAATCGGGTGGCCCCTGTGGCTGATGTTCCTCCTGGGCTTTGTGGCCGGCATGAGCGATTTGCTCGACGGCATGGTGGCCCGGCAGCGGCAGCAGATCACCCCCCTGGGCGCCTTTTTGGACCCTTTGGGTGACAAGGCTCTGGCCATTGCCGTGGCCGCGGTGGTGATGCTCAGGGGGATGATCAGTTGGCAGGCCCTGGTGTGCATCTTGGTGGTGGAAGCCCATGCCCTGTTTATCCCGTTGCTGCACATTCTGCGCCAGTCCTTCCGGCAAGAGCCGGTGTGGCCCCCGCCCAAGATACGGCCCAACAAGCTGGGCAAGTACAAGACCTTTGGCCTGATCTCCTCATTGGGCCTGATCGTGCTGGGTGCGGTGATCAGGGTGGATGTGCTTATCCTGGTCGGGCAATGGCTGGTGTGGGTGGCGGTGATCATGGGGGCCGGGGCCAGCGCGCGGTATTATTGGGACTGGCTGCACGGGCGCTTTGATTAGGTATATACTGGGTGGCGGTTGGCGCTGGTCGGGTGAGCATAAGACAAAAAAAGGAGTTGGTAAGGAAAGGGGGGAGTCATGAAGTTGACGGCGGGGAAGTTGAGGTTGGCGGGGTGGTTGATCATTGCTCAAGTAGTTGTATTTTGTACCACGATGACGCTTTTTTTCTCTTTGGGGCTAGGGGATGACCTCCCCACTGGGAAAACCGCCTTTTTGTCGAAACCGGCCAAACCGATAATGGCGTGGATATTGGGATTGCTGTTCTTGGCCGCTCAAGTTTACGTTTTACTGGCCTTTAAAGCGTTGTTAGAGCAATCTCTCAACTACCTAAGGGCAAATAAACTAATCGTATTAATTGTCATATTTACAATAGTTATTAATGTCTGTGAGAATTTGATGCTTTTGTTCACAACAAATTTACCTTTGCGAATGGTGCAATTAGCTTTCACCATAAGCTCTCTTATTATCTTTATGTGGCTGTGGATACGTATTATGGATATGCCGAACGATCTTTTCGGTTACAAAACACACGTGGGAAAGAGTGGTTTTCTTTTGTCTGTCATAGGCATTGCTTTTTCATTACTACTACCAGTCACTATATTTGTAGAGAATTTAGCGATGCCAATATTGATTCTTCACCTTGTAATGGTCTCGGCTCTACTGGTGCTTGGGTTCTATTTCATATGTGTTTTCGTACAAATGTTCTTCAAAGCCGCCCGTGCCGTGGAACAGGCCCAACAAGCCCCGGCCATGGCTTGACGAGGAGCCTTTTCCCCTTTATTAATAACTCTTTTTCTTAAGGAACCAGCACTAGGCCGCACAGGAGACAACCTTGATCGCCATCATAGACTACGACGCCGGCAACCTGGCCAGCGTGGAGCGCGCCCTGAAGAGCCTGGGCGCGGACTGCGCCATCAGCCGGGACGCCGAGTTCATCGCCAGTGCCGAGCGGATCATCCTGCCCGGGGTGGGCCGCGCGGGCAGCGGCATGGCCAGCCTGCGCCGTTTGGGCCTGGATAAGGTCCTGGCCGACAGTGTGGCCCAGATGAAGCCCTTTCTGGGCATCTGCTTCGGCACCCAGATCATCTTTGACTACTCCGAAGAGGACCTCACCGACTGCCTGGGCCTGATGCTGGGCAAGGTGGTACGTTTCCCCCTGGATCACAAGGACGCGGACGGCGAGCCCCTGAAGGTGCCCCACATGGGCTGGAACGGCATGAGCCTCAAGCGCACACACCCGGTGTTCGCCGGGCTGCCCCCGGAGGCGGAGTTCTATTTCGTGCACTCCTACTACCTGCAGCCCGCCGATGAGAGCGAGATCGTGGGCACCACGGATTACGGCTTTGACTTCTGCTCGGCGGTGGCCCAAGGCTCCTTGGTGGCGGTCCAGTTCCACCCGGAAAAGTCCGGCCGGCCCGGCCTCAGAATCCTGGAGAACTTTATCTCCTGGGACGGCAAGGAGACTGGCGATGCTGTCTAAGCGGATCATCCCCTGTTTGGACGTGCGCGACGGCAAGCTGACCAAGGGCATCAAGTTCAAGGGCAACGTGGACATCGGCGACCCGGTGGAGATGGCCGAGTTCTACTACCAAGAGGGCGCCGACGAGCTGGTGTTCTACGACATCACCGCCAGCCACGAGGCCCGGGACATCATGCTGGAGGTGGTGCGCAAAGTGGCCGAACGCATCTTCATGCCCTTTTCGGTGGGCGGCGGTTTGCGCAACGTGGAAGACATGCGCGCGGTGCTGTTAGCCGGGGCCGAGAAGATCAGCGTAAACTCGGCGGCGGTGAAAAATCCGGAGATCATCTCCCAGGGGGCCGAGGCGTTCGGCAGCCAGTGCGTGGTATTGGGCATGGACGTGTTGAAGGTGCCGGTGACCAAGGACATCCCCAGCGGTTATGAGATGGTGATCCACGGCGGCCGCAAACACATGGGCATCGACGCCCTGTGGTGGGCAAGGGAAGCCGAACGCCTGGGCGCCGGTGAAATCTGCCTGAACAGCATCGACGCCGACGGCACCCAGGAGGGCTATGAGATGACTCTCACCGAGTTGATTTCGGCCAACGTATCCATCCCGGTGATCGCATCGGGCGGGGCCGGGGTGCCGGACCATCTGGCCGACGTGCTCACCGGGGGCAAGGCCGACGCCGCCCTGATCGCCTCCATGACCCACTACGGCAACTACACCGTGGCCGAGATCAAAGAGCACCTGGCCGGGCGCGGCATCAAGGTGCGCAACTACTGGTAGAGGAGGGGCCCATGGTGGCGCCGTCTGACCTGTTCGACCTGGAGGGTTTGGGTTTCGCCGACATCTTCTCCGGCCTGGAGGAGGTGTGGGAGGTGCTGGACCGCATCAAGGACTACACCGCTGAGGCGGTGCTGAACGCCGGCTGCACCGGGGCCATACTGCGCGGCGGCGGCGAGGTGCTGCCCCGCACGGTGGTGCTGCACGGGGCCCGGGTGTTTGACAGCGACTTTCAGCTCCTGGGTGGGGACCCCACCAAGAGTCAGATGCGGGTGCGCCTCAACGGCGAGGAGGTGAGTGACGCGGCGGTGGTGTTCGCCGGCGCGGTGTTCATGGACGACCTGGTGCACATCTCGCCCGGCGCGGTGGTGGAGCCTGGCGCTTTGTTAAAGGGCCCTACTTACATCGGCCCGGGCACCGAGGTGCGCCAGGGGGCCTATTTGCGCGGCGGTTGCCTGGTGGGGGCCGGCTGCGTGGTGGGCCACACCACGGAGATGAAAAACAGCATCATGCTGGACGGGGCCAAGGCGGGACATTTTGCCTATCTGGGCGACTCGGTCCTGGGCCGGGAGGTGAACCTGGGCGCGGGCACTAAGCTGGCGAATCTCAAAATAATAGAGCGGCCCTATCATATCAAGGTGGAGGACACCGTGTTCCACGTGGCCCGGCGCAAGTTCGGTGCCATTTTAGGCGACGGTTGCGAGACCGGCTGCAACAGCGTAACCAACCCGGGGACGGTCATGGGCCAGCGCTGTCTGGTGGCGCCTTGCCAGAATGTGCCGGCTGGCTGGCACAAGCCCAAGAGCATCGTGCGCTGACCATGCCCCTCAAAGACCTGATCGTTGAGAGCGCGGGCGCCGGCGGCCCGCGCCTGCTATTGGTGGAGCCCTATCTCACCGCTTCCCACCGGGCCTTCATGGATGGTCTGATCAAACATGTGCCCGCCCGCTGGACCTCAGTGGGCCTGGCCGGGCGTTACTGGCGCTGGCGAATGCGCGGTGCGGCCTCTTATCTGGCCGCCGCTGCCGGCGATATCCTGAAACAACCCTGGGACGGCCTGATCTGTTCGGACATGCTCAACCTGGCCGAGCTCAAGGGCCTGGCGCCCGCCCTGGCCCAGGTGCCCGCCCTCTTGGTGTTTCACGAAAACCAGTTGGCTTATCCCGCGCCGGGCCGCGCCGGCGAGAAACAGCGGGAGCGAGACCTGTTTTTGGCCTGGTCCAATCTGTCCAGCGCCCAGGCTGCCGAGGCGGTGGTGTTCAATTCCCAGTATCACCGGGAAGAATTCTTGTCGGCCGCCGGGGCACTGTTGACCCGCCTGCCCGACATGCAGCCGCCCGGCCTGACCGAGGCCATCGCGGCCAAGAGCCAGGCGCTGCCCATACCCATCGATACTGACGAGGCCGCCGGTCTTGCGCGGGAGCCACGCCAGGGACTGCTGCGCCTGGTGTGGAACCACCGCTGGGACCATGACAAGGCCCCGGAGCAGTTCTTCGCAGCCCTGTTTGAGCTGGCCCGGCTGGGGGCTGAATTCGAAGTGGCGGTGCTGGGCCAGCGCCCGGCCTCCTGGCCCCAGGTCTTTGACCGGGCGCCGGAGGTGCTGGGTACGCGCCTAGTGCATCTGGGGCCAGCGCAAAGGGATGAATATTGGCAATGGCTGTTTTGGGGGGATGTGGCAATCAGCACTGCCCGGCAAGAGTACTTCGGCCTGGCCGTGGCCGAGGCGGTGTGGGCCGGTTGTTTTCCCCTATTGCCGGACACACTGGTGTATCCTGAGCTGTACCCGGCGCAGCACCTGTACCGGCCCGGCGGCCTGCAGGAGGCCCTGGAGGCACTGTTGGCCCAGTCGGATAAGGTGCGGGCGGGGGACTATAGAAAACTGGCAAAGAATTTCACCTGGCCGGCCCAGGGCGGGGCCTGGCGGAAGTTGTTGCAAAAAGTAATCGAGAAAGGCTAGGCCCATGCGAGCGACCATGCGTAAGAAAAAGATGCAGATCAACGATCCGGCCGAAGTGGAGGGTATCCTGGCGCGGGGCAAGATTCTGTTTATGGCCATGAGCCATGGGGACCAGCCTTATGTGGTGCCCATGAACTACGGCTATGACCAGGGCCGCATTTACATGCACACCGGCCACAAGGGCCTCAAGATCGAAGTGCTGGCTGAAAATCCCAAGGTCAGCTTCACCCTGATCGATGAGTGGGAGATGGTGCCCAACGAACTGCCCTGCAAGTGGGACACCACATACCAGAGCGCGGTGGGCTTTGGCCTGGCCTCGCTGGTGGAGGACCCGGAGGAGAAGATCGCCGGCCTGGAGGCGGTGTCGCGCCAGGCGGGGCACACCGGGGCCATGGAGTTCCCGCCCGAAAAGGTGAACCAGGTGGCGCTGATCAAGATCGAGATCGAACAGCTCACCGGCAGGCGCAACACGGTTGACCTGTAAGGGCTCTTATAAGACAGTTTGATCGGCACTGTTGACAGGTAGGCAACAACTTGGTTCCGGGTTGGTTGAAAGAAGTTTTGAAGGAAACAATGCGCTTGGAGGAAGTAGACCTTAAAAAAGATTGAGGGCGCACGTCCCTCACGGGCCGCAATGAGCCGTCAGCATTCCAAACGGCCTTTGTCAATTGGACTGCCGTTGTCTCTGGTCTTTTCCAGGGACGGCGAATCTGGAACCGACTCAATGCGCCGGGCAAGTCTGTTTTGCCCGGCGCCTCTATTTTCATTCCAAACCTCTTCATCCCGCGATGTTTTGAAGCATGGTTTCGTGATGGCGTTGTCAGGGGATGTGTTAGCTAAGGCTAATCAGGCCAGTTTTACTCTGAGAATGTCGTGGAAGGGGTCGATGCGTTCGATGAGGATGCCCACTTCCTGGCCGGGCTCCAGGCTGGGGGCGGCCTGGGCCGGGATGCTGGTGAGCATCATGATGTCGGTCAGGAGCAACTGCCAGCGCCGGGCCTGGCGCTCCATGACCACGCTGGGCTGCACCTCGCTTTTACGCTCCTGGAGCCACTGCAACAGCCAGTAGCGCTGGCGGGCCTGGCGCACCTTGAAGCCGGCGCGCACCACCGGTTCCACGGTCATGGCCAGCTCTTGCAATTCGTTTTGGGTGTACAATGGTTCGCCGCCGGACAGGGCCCGGGACAACTGCCGCTGCATGGCCAGGTCCAAATAGCGCCGGATGGGGCTGGTGGCATGGGTGTAGGGGTTGATGCCCAGGCTGGAGTGCAGACCCGGCTCGGTGGTGATCTCCATGCGGTTGAGCAGACGGCGCTGTTTGAAGTGCAGATAGATGTCGCCGGGGTCACCTTCCTCGATGGGCTCATGCGGCTCGGCCTGGGTGCGATAAAGGGCCGGCACCCGATTCTCTTCCAAGAAGCGGGCAAAGAGCCAGTTGGCCAGGATGGCGGTTTCGGCCACCATCTCCCGGGAGGGCCCGTCTCGGTCCACCCTCCGGCTCCACACCTGCCCGGTCTCCGGGTCCACCCCCACCAGCACTTCGGGCAAGGGCAGGAAATAGGCGCCGGCCTCGCCGCGCCGGGCCTTGAGGGCGTGGCACAGGCGGTGCAGCCCACCCAGGTGCTCATCGCTGTCCAAAAGGCCGTCGGTCTCGTCATAGGTCAGGCGGCGGGTCACCTGCAAGAGGCTTTTCTTGATGCTGTAATCCAGCACGCGTCCCTCATTGTCCAGGCGGGCCAGGCAGGAAAGGGTGGGGCGCAGCTCACCCTGCTTGAGCGAAAGCAGGTCCTCGCTCAGAGAGGGAGGCAGCATGGGTAAGCGGTCATCAGGCAGGTACATGGAGCTGCCCCGGGCCAGGGCCTCTTGGTCCAGTTCGCTGCCCAAAGGTATCAAGGCGCCGGCGTCGGTGATGTGCACCCCCAGGGTGCCACCGCCCCCGGGTTCGGGCTCGAAGCTCAGGGCGTCGTCGAAGTCGGTGGTGAAGTTGCCGTCGATGGTGAAGGTGTAGAGTTCGCTGAGGTCCTCGCGTTCGCTGGCCAGGGCTTCGGCCGGGTCCAGCGCGGCGGCTTCTTCCAGGATATGGGCTTCGAACTGGGCCGAGAGGCCCTCGCGCCTGAGTTGCAGGTTTTCGTGGGGCGCAAACACCCCCAGGCGCACCAGGAGGTCAAAAAGCTTTTTGCGGCCGCCCACCTCGGCCTGGCTGACGATCTGTTTGGCCAGCTTGGCCTGGGGGGCGTCCTCTTCCAGCACCACCAGATCCACCAGGGTCTGCACCAGTTCCGGCGGTGCCGCCGGGGCGTCGCCCTGGTCGGGCAATCCCTTGAGAAAGGCCACACCGGCCTCCACCTGGGCCCGGCGCTGGGCCTCCCGCTCTTCCTGCAGTTGTTTGGCTTCCAACTGCTCCAGGGTCAGGGGCAGAAACTCGCCGCCGGCTAGGCGGAAATGCAGGCGCTCATTGAACAGGGCCCTGAGCGTGGCGGAAAGCTGGTCATCTTCCAGCGGCGCGCCAAAGTGAAGCTCGGCCAGATCGGCCAGGGACAGGGGTTCGCTCTCCTCATGCACCAGCTCCCACAGGGCCTCTACGTCCACACCGCCAGCCAACTCGTCCCGCCTGGCCTCCACTTGGACCAGGTACTCGTTTTGGGCCGCCCGGGGAGCGTCCGGGGCCATGGCCGCCGGGGTCATCAAAAGCACCCGCCCCTGGGTCAGAGCCACCTGCCGGCCATTGGCGGTGATCAGGTTCAAGCGGCTTTTTTTGGCCGCCACCACCAGGCCCAGGGCCACCTTGCCCTTTTCGATGTACTCCACCAGGTGGCCGATCGGATCGCTCATGGGAAAACGCTTTTTTGCTAGGGGTTACTGAGGGAATTCAGTGTACCGGCGGCCCATAAGGGTGTCAACTTGCCCTGGCGGTTGCAAGTGGTATTATCAATAAGTTACACCCGGAGGGAAGGTGCATGTCCAAAGCTCTGTCTTGCCTGTTTTTGACCCTGGTCCTGCTGCTGTCCGTCTCACCGGCCCCGGCCGCCACCAAGGCCCCGCTGGATTTCAACCTGCCCACCCTGGAAGGCAAACGCCTCAGCCTTTCCCAGTACCGGGGGCGGGTGGTGATCATCGAGTTCTTCGCCACCTGGTGCCGCCCCTGCAGGCGCGCCCTGCCCAAGCTCAATGATTTCGTCAAACAGTTCGGCGACCAAGGCGTCAGCGCCATCGGCTACAGCATAGACAAGGGCGGCCGCCGCTTGGTCAAGCCCTTCGTGGCCCGCTTGGGCCTGGAGTTCCCCGTGGTGCTGGGCACGGTCAAGGGTGCCGAGGAACTGGGTCAGGTGCAGTTTCTGCCCACCACCCTGGTCATCGACCCTAAAGGCCGGCTGGTCAAGCGCTTCGAGGGCACCGTGGGCCGCAGCCATCTTTTGGCCGCGGTGCGGCCCTATCTGAAGCGGGCCGCCGCCCCCGAGCCCCGCGCGGCCGAGGTAAAGGTGAGAAGGCCGGGACAGTCCCGCTTCAAGGACCTGTGGGTCACCGACAACGAACGGGTGGGCAGCCAGACCGGCATCTTCGTGCACGTGGTGGCCGACGTGACCGACCAGCGCACGGTGCGGGGTCTTTGGCTGGTCTTGAACCTGCAGCCCGAGGCCGGCGGCAAGGTGAGCAAGCTGTATCAGCGCATCGAGGACGTCACCAAGGAATACTACGTGATGTTCGTGCGCTGCGATCAACTGCCCAATCTGCAGGGCTCCCGGGCCTACAAGGCCTGGGTTTCCATCCTCAATCATCAGCGCAAAAGCTTGGAGGAAAGCTCCCACTTTCTGATGGCCGGCACCTGCGCCCCGGGCCGCGGCGACTTGGCCGCCGCCCAACCACTACGGAAATTCAACACCCCGCCGGTGCCGCCGGCTGGCCGTGAATATGAACCGCTGGCCTTCAAATCGGTTCAACTGCAAGGGAGCCGCATAAAAGCGCTCCGGGTGAGTCAGGATGAAATGCATGAGGGCAAGCCCGGGGTGATGATGAACATCAGGGCGGACCTGAGCGACATCCCCACCGACGACGGCCTCTGGCTGGCCCTGAACCTGTGGCCCGAGGACCCGCAGGGCAGGGGGCTTTCGCCCAACGGTGAGGCCTATCAGTTCATCCGCAAGGTGGACAGCACCTTCTTGGATGACTACATCCTGTTCATCCGCTGCGACCAGTTCCCCCGCCTGCCCACCGGCGGCTCTTTCCGCATGTGGCTCACGGTGCTGGTGGGGCCGCATAGAAACGTAGTGGCGCGTAGCGGCGAGTTCATGTTGGGCCGCCCCTGCACTCTGGCCGCCCGGAGCCGGTGAGCCTCTTTTCAGCCAAAGCCGACAGTAAAGCGGCCAGCGCCGTGGCGGTGCTGCGTGCACTGACGCGCCGGCGCCTGCCCGGCCTGCTGGTGGGATTTGCCGCCCTTATCCTGGTGGACGTGTGCCAGCTCTACGTACCGCGTTTGGTCAAGTTCGCGGTGGACGACCTCACCTATGGCCGGGCCGATGCCTCCACCCTTCTGACCATTGCCGGCGGGATCCTGGCCCTGGCGCTGGCCATGGCTCTGTTGCGCATGGTCTGGCGGCCGCTGTTGATGGGCTTTTCCCGCCTGGTGGAGCGCGAACTCAGGATGCGCCTGTTCGATCACCTGCAGAACATGCAGGTGGGTTATTTGAGCGAAAAGCCACCCGGTGAGCTGATGGCGCGGGCCTCCAGCGATTTGAACAATATCCGCATGGCCACCGGCATCGGCATGGTGGCCGCGGTGGACGGCACCGTGATGGCCCTGTGCGCCATCGGCTTCATGATCTACATCAGCCCGCTTTTGGCTCTTCTAGCCATATTGCCCATGCCGGCCATCGTGATTCTCACCCGCCGCCAAAGCCGCGTCTTCCACCGCCGCTTCACCAGGGTGCAGGAGACCTTCGCGGCCATGACCGAGCAGGTGCGCGAGGTGATGAGCGGAGTGCGCCTGATCAAGGCCTACGCCCTGGCCGGTCCGGAGCAAAAGCGCCTGGACACCGCAGCGCGGGGCTATCTGGAGCACAACATGGGCCTGGCCCGCATCATGGCCCTGTTCTTTCCCCTGATGCTGTTTTTCACCAACCTGAGCCTGGCGGTGGTGCTGGGCTTCGGGGGGCCCTTGACCGTGTTCGGCCAGATCACCGCCGGCGACTTCGTGGCCTTCACCGCCTATCTGGGCATGCTCACCTGGCCCATGATGGCCCTGGGTTGGGTGGTGAGCCTGATCCAGCGGGCGCGCACCTCCCTGGAGCGGGTGGGCGAAGTGCTCAGCGCCGAACCGGCCATCAAAGACCCGGACCAGCCCAAGCACCTGCCCCGGAAGGCTAAGCGAGGCATCGAGGCCCGGGACTTGAGCTTCAGTTACCCGGAGGCCAGCGAGGCAGTGCTCAAGGAGGTCAGCCTGCGGGCCCTGGCCGGCGAGCTGACCGCCATCGTGGGGCGCATCGGCAGCGGCAAGTCCACTCTCTTGCATCTATTGGGCCGTCTGGAGGAGCCGCCGCCGGGCAGCCTGTTCGTGGAAGGGGTGGACGTGGGCGACCTGGCCCAGGCCGAGCTGCGCGGCCACGTGGTGCAGGTGCCCCAAGAGGCTTTCTTGTTCTCGGCCACGGTGGCCCAAAACCTTACCTTGGGCCGGCCCGAGGCCCGTCCGGAGGAGATGTGGGCTGCCCTGGAGGCGGCCGAGCTGGCCCAGGAGGTGCGGGAGTTGCCCGATGGTCTGGAGACCGAACTGGGCGAAAAGGCCCACACCCTCTCCGGCGGCCAGCGTCAGCGACTTTGCCTGGCCCGGGCCCTTTTACTTGACCCACCGGTGTTGGCTCTGGACGATCCTCTGTCGGCGGTGGACACCGAGACCGAGGGACGCATCCTGGCCAACCTGGCCAACTTGCGCGCCGGGCGCACCACCATCGTGGTCAGCCACCGCCTGGCCAGCGTGGCCTTTGCCGGGGCCATATACGTGCTGGACCGGGGCCGTCTGGTGGAGCAAGGAACCCACGCCCAGTTGATCGCCGCCGGCGGGCTGTATAACGACCTGTTCGCCGAGCAGGCCCTGCTGGCAGAACTGGAGGGTTAGCCGGAGTGTCGCACACCTGGGACTACGGCTACATGGAGGGCGACAAGCTGGGCAAGCCCTATGACCTCAAGCTGCTGGTGCGCCTGGCCCGCTACGCTCGTCCCTATCTGCGCACCATCATCCTGGCCGCCTGTCTCACCTTGGTGGCCACCGGCCTGGACCTCTTGTTGCCCTACCTGACCCGCATGGCCATTGACAACTACATGGTGCGCCAGGCCCTGGAGGTGGACTTGCAGAGGGCGCCCCAGGACTTGGCCGCCGAGCTGAAGGCCGAGGCGGGCGCCGGCTTTCTGCCCGGCGCGGCGGACAGCGTGTTCGTACCCGAAATCGACTGGCGACAGCTGGACCCCCGCCTGGCCGCGGCTTTGCGCGCCGCCGGCGCGGTGGGCGAACATCCCTTCTACCTGGCGCCAAACACCGCCGAGGCCGAGAAGTTGGCCGGTGAACACCCCAAGCTGTTCCGCCGGGCAGGAGAAAAGTGGGTCATCTCCACCGTGGATCTGGCCAAGTTGCCCCAGGAGCAACTCAGGAGTTTGCGCGCGCCGGACGCCTGGGGCCTGGCCCGTTTGGCCCTGGTGTTTCTCCTGGCCGCGGCCATGGTATTTTCCCTGGGGTTCGTGCAGACCGTACTCCTGGAGCGGGCCGGCCAGGAGATGATGTTCTCCATCCGCCAGCATCTCTACAGGCACCTCTTGAGCCGCGATCTGCATTTTTTTAGCAGGAATCCGGTGGGCAAGCTGGTCACCCGTCTGACCAACGACGTGGGCAACGTCAACGAGATGTTCTCCAGCGTGATGAACTCGCTGTTCCAGGACTTCTTCGTGATCAGCGGCATCATCGTGGTGCTCCTGATCCTGGACTTCAAGCTGGCCCTGATCTGTCTGGCCCTGGCCCCGGTGGTGGCGGCCTTCGCCTGGATCTTTTCCCGTCTGGCCCGGGAGGCCTTCCGCCAGTTGCAGGGCCATCTGGGCCGGCTCAACTCCTGGCTCAGCGAGACCCTGGGCGGCCTCAACGTGGTCAAGCTGTTCAATGCCGAAAAGGCCGGCCGCGCCGAATTCGAGCGCCTAAACCAAGGGCACTTCCGGGCGGGCATGAAGCAGGTCCGGGTGTTCGCCATCTTCATGCCCATCACCGAACTGCTCTCCGGCCTGGCCCTGGCCCTGATCATCTACTACGGCGGCGGCCGCGTGGTGCAGGACCAACTCAGCCTGGGCACCCTGGTGGCTTTCATCGCCTACATGCAGATGTTCTTCCGGCCGGTGAGGGACCTGGCCGAAAAATACAACATCATGCAGGCGGCCATGGCCTCGGGCGAGCGCATCTTCCACTTGATGGACGACCCCCAGGCCCTGCCTCAACCGGCCCACCCCTTGCGGTCCGCGCCGGGGCCGGGCGAGGTGACCTTCGAGGACGTCACCTTCGGTTACGACCCTCAGGTGCCAGTGGTGCGCCAGGTCAGTTTCACCATCCCGGCCGGAGAGACCTGGGCTGTGGTGGGCGCCACCGGCGCGGGCAAGACCAGCCTGGTCAATTTGCTCACCCGCTTCTATGACCCGCAGGAGGGGAGGGTGCTCATCGACGGAGCCGACCTTCGGGAGATGGACGAGATCGCCCTGGCCCAGCGGGTGGCCTTGGTCAGCCAGGAGGTGTTTCTCTTGGCCGGCACCGTGCGCCAAAACATCTCCCTGGATCGGCCAGAGGTGGACCAGGTCCATCTGGAGCGTGCCCTGGCGGTGAGCGGGGCGGATTATTTCGTCAAGCAACTGCCCCAGGGCCTGGACACCGAGTTGGGCGAGGGGGCCCGTAAGCTCAGCGCCGGCCAGCGCCAGCTTTTGGCCCTGGCCCGGGCCGTGGCCGGCAACCCCAGGGTGCTGGTCTTGGACGAGGCAACCAGCAGCGTGGACCCGGCTTCAGAACGCCTGATCCAACAGGCCCTACCCCGGGTGATGGCCGGCCGCACCAGCCTGGTGGTGGCCCACCGCCTGTCCACCATCCAGCGGGCGGACAATATCCTGGTGATGCAGCGCGGCCGCATAGCCGAACAGGGCACCCACGACGAACTCATGGCCGCCGCCGGGTTGTATGCCCGCCTGGTGCGCCTGCAAAAGCTCTTGGAGCGGGAGGAGGAGCGCTATGCAGATGGGGATTAGGGGCCGCGTGGCCCTGGTGGCCGGGGCCTCCAAGGGCCTGGGCCGGGCGGTGGCCCGCGGCCTGGCTGCCGAGGGCTGCAATTTGGCCCTGTGCGCCCGGGGACAGGAAGGCCTGGACGCAACGGCTGATGAGATCGCCGCTGAGTTTCAGGTGGAGGTGTTCACCCGGGCGGTGGACCTGAGCGACAGCCAGGCGGCGGCTGCTTTTGCGGCCGAGGCCATTGAAAAAATGGGCGCTATAGACATCCTGGTCAACAACGCCGGCGGCCCGCCGGTAGCTACATTCGAGGAGCTGGACGAGGCGGCCTGGCGGGGGGCGGTAGACCTGACCCTGCTCTCGGCCCAAGCCCTGACCCGGGCGGTGTTGCCCGGCATGCGCATCCGTCGGTGGGGCCGCATCCTCAACATGACCAGCGTATCGGTGAAGCAGCCCCTGCCCGGTCTGATCCTGAGCAACAGCATCCGGGCGGCGGTGGTGGGCTGGGCCAAGACCCTGGCCGACGAGGTGGCCGCAGATAAGATCACGGTGAACAATATCTGTCCGGGCTGGATGCTCACCGAGCGGGTGGAGGAGCTTTTGGCCAACCGCGCCCAGGGCCAGGGTATCACCCGCGAGGAAGCCTTGGCCAATATCGTGGACGCCATTCCCCTGGGCCGCATGGGCCGGCCTGAGGAGTTCGCCGCCCTGGCGGTGTTTTTGGTCTCGGAGCGGGCGTCCTATATCACCGGGGTCAGCTATCTGATCGACGGTGGCCTGCATCGAGGGCTTATGTAGGGAATATCCAGATTATCAGGAGGCCAGTTGCTTGCGGCGCTTGAGCTTGGCCTTGAGCTTGCCGTAGGTGTCTTTGGGGTCGCGCCGCGCCCGGTAGATATATTTATTCAAAAGGGCCTGCTTGCTGGGCTTGGGGTTGTTGCCGCAGTAGGGGTCGCACCAGTTGTAGTCGCCCGCCTCCACCTT
>JANQFN010000628.1 GCA_028277825.1 Desulfarculaceae bacterium | reverse complement strand
GTGGTGGGAAACCAGGGGTTGGGAAAGCTCCATCTCCTCCACCACCTTGGAAACTGACTTGGGTCCGTTGGCCAGGCTCAAAAGTATGCGCAGACGGTTTTCATCGGCGATTCCCTTGGCGATGACGGCCAAACCAGGGGCTAAATCCCGCAACCGTTCCAGCGCAACCGCTCCCGCTGCGGGTTGTTGCACAGCCGCTTTTGCACTCTTTGCCATATTTTCTTAGTACCTCAGGCAGGTGAGCGTATCAATATATATTTATACCAGGTTGATAAATCCCTCTGCCGCTCCCTTAGCCCGGATATTTCACGAAGGTTGGATGGCATTGGCGCAGCCGGACGTCCAACCTTCGTGAAATGTCCGGGTTAGGGGAGACACTTTTGTGAAGCGCCTCACTGTTAATTTTAGCTGGCTTGTTCTAAAATCGGGCTGATTGAACCACTCGGGGGAGATTCAGCGGCATGGAACTCTTAAGATGGCTGCTCTGGTTCGGGGTGGTGCCCTGGCTGGGGTTATTGGTTTTCGGCTGGCTGGTGTTTCATTGGCTGGATGGGATTCTCTTGACCCGCCGCCGGGTCTGGCTGGTCACGCTGATGCTCTCGGGCGCTTTCATGGTGGTGGCCTACGCCCTGGTCTACAAGTTCTCCTATATCGTGGAATAAACCGCGCTCCGCCCTGAAAAGTGCGGCGCCGTAAGCTCCGCCGGCGGAGCCGTGGCGATCCGCTCCGCCGGGTGCCGGCTAAGCACGCAAGTGTAAAGGCCGGGCGCCTGCTATTCCGCGGCCACCTCGTTCATCCAGCCTATGGCCGCGATGATGGGCGGAAAGCCGATGGTGGGCAAGGCCAGGATGGCGGCGTGGTGCACCTCCTCCAGGCTGAAGCCCTCGTCCAGGGCCCGCCGCGCCTGGGACTTGACGCCCCCGCGGGAGCCGGTGGCGATGGCCAGGCCCAGCTTGACCAGGCGGCAGGAGCGCTCGTCCAAGGGGCCCAATTCCCTGCACTTGATACCCAGGGCCTCAAAATCCTGGGCCAGTTCCGGGTATGCCGTTTGGAATTCCACATAGGGCTTGGGAAGGCTCATTTCTTTTCTCCTTTTTGGCGGCGGGAACCGCTGGGGATTTCACTTCGCACGCGATCAGGGTCTATCTTTCTTTTTTCCAGCATCTTTTGCAGGGCGCCCTGACAGGCGCTCATGGCGCTGGGCTCCACCAGGGAGGCCATACGCCTAAGCGGCGTGAAGATGGGGCTGGTGATCAGGCCGAAGCCGCTGGTGATCAAGGCGCCCACCGACACACCCACATCGATATCATCGAACTTGCCGCTGGCGGTCACCGGCGTCTCCATGCTGAACAGTTCCGGGTTTTTGGGGAAGGGCGAGAAGGTGAGGTCGAGCTCCTGGTTCTTGAAGTCGATCTTGCCCTTGCCCACCACGGTCAAGCGGGTGGTGTCCATGAGGATCACATCGCCGTCGGTGCGGCCGTTTTTGATGGCAAAGCTGCTCACTATGCAATTGAGCTTGGCTGGTTTGTCCTTGCCCAGTTTGGGCAGGATGGCCAGCATCAGGTTGACGGCCCAGCCGCTGAAGGCCTCGGTGTGCAGGTTCTTGGGGGCCGCCGCGAAATCAAAGTGGCCCGAACTGTTGGCCATGAATTTATGCATGTCCGGCGTGCGTGCCTTGAGATACAAATCCATGCCGATCACCCCGGCCAGGTCGCTGCCCGCGTCGAGGCGGCGGGTGAT
>JANQFN010000578.1 GCA_028277825.1 Desulfarculaceae bacterium | reverse complement strand
GCCGGGTGGGTTCTGACTACCATTTATCCCTGTAAGGGGATTAGGACTTGCCCGTTAGGCCTGCGCCGCCGCCGGTTCGAAGATGGGCATGGGCTCAGCCGCCGGCTCCAGGGCGGGGGCCGGGGCCTCGGGGGTGACCAGGGTCCAGGCCGAGGGATCGGCCAGGAATTTCTTGAAAAGCTTGTTGTTCAAGTCGTGGCCGGATTTGAAGGCGGTGAAGGCGCCCAGGATGGGCCGGCCCACCAGGGCCAGGTCGCCTAAAAAGTCCAGCACCTTGTGGCGCACGAACTCGTCGGTGAAGCGCAGGCCGTCGTCGTTTAACACCGTGTAGTCGTCCAAGACCACCGCGTTGTCCAGGGAGCCGCCCAGGGCCAGGCCGTTTTCGTGCAGGCGGTGGATGTCTTGCAAAAAGCCGAAGGTGCGCGCGCGGCTGACTTCCTTGTCATAGCCGCGCTCGTCCATCACAAAACCCATCTTCTGCTGGTTGATCAGGGGATGGTCGAACTCGATGGTGAAATCCACCTTGAGTTCATCGGCCGGTGATATGGCTACGCTCTTGCCGTTTTCGCTCACCGAGACCTCGCGTTTGGCCCGGTAGAACTGGCGGGGCTTGCCCTGGGAGGTGAAGCCGGCGCCGCGCATTAAAAATACAAAGGGCGCGGCCGAGCCGTCCATGATGGGGATCTCCGGGGCGTCCACCTCCACCAGGACGTTGTCCACGCCCAGGCCGGCCAGGGCCGAGAGCAGGTGCTCCACGGTGGACACGGTCACCCCGTCGCTGCCCACGGTGGTGGACAATTCGGTAGAGACCACGTTGTGCACGTCGGCCGGGATCAAGGGAGAGGCGGGCAGGTCGCTGCGCTTGAACATCACCCCGGTGTCGGGCTCAGCCGGCCGCAGACACAGGTTGACGATCTTGCCGCTGTGCAGACCGATGCCGGTGCAGGCAACGGGCCGCATCAGGGTGCGCTGGTGAAAATGCATAAACAAACCTCTCCTGCCTAAGGCGTAGCCACGCTGCCAGGAATAAGCAACTTCAGTGCCAAAGGAGGCTGCAAGGCCATTTTATTAATAAAACCATCTAACAATTTAGAATTATTTGCTAAATTGTCAGCAACCACCTGAGAGGGATTATCGGCTGCCAGCGCGTAACCCGGGCTGTGTGCTCCCCGACACACCCAGAGGGGTGGTTATGTGTCAAAACTGACACGCTGGTTGGCGATTTGCTTTGCCTTTTCCAGGTCTTGGGGAAAGTTCACATTCAGAAAACTCAGGTCCTCCGGGTCCGCGGCGGCCACTTCCTCCCGGGTCAATATGCGGGCGCCCACCGCTCCCAGGAGCATGCGCGGGCGTCGTTCGCCCTGGTCCATGAGCCTGAGTACCGCGGGCAGACAGTCCCGGTGGTACCAGGCCAACAGCGGCTCCAGGCCTCCCGGACCCTGGGCGGCCACCGCCTTGTGGCCGGGGCGCAGCGACATGATCAACTCCAAAAGCTCGATTTGCAAAAGGGGGGCGTCCACCGGTAACAACAGTATGCTCTGGGCATTGGTGTCTAAAAAGGCGGTGGCCAGGGCGGCCAGGGGGCCCTGGCCGGGCCAGCGGTCGGCGATGACCGAGCAGGGCAGATCCAGGAATTGGTCCACCTGGCCGGTGACCACCAGGCACTGGGGGCACATGCGGCCGGCCTTTTCGACCGCCAGGTCGATCAGGCGCCGGCCGCCCACGGTGCGCCAGGGCTTGTCCCCGCCCAGACGGCTGCCCGGTCCCCCGGCCAGCACCACCCCCCACAGACCCGCTTCCATCGTCATTCCCGGGGCAGGGGTTTGTTGCCCGAGGGCTCCAGCACCCGGCGCTGCTCATGCTCCCGGTTAAGGTAAACCGCGCAATGGTCGCAGGGGCCGGGGCAGAGGGTGTCGTTGTTTTCCCGTATCTGCCAGCAACTGGTGTGGGGCTGGTCAAAGGCGGCGCAGTTTTGGCGATCGCTGCAGTCGAAGATGTTCCAACAGGGGGCCAGCACCAGGAGGTTTCGCAGGCAGGCCAGGGTGAAGCCTCGCTCGTGGATCAGGAAGTTGATACGCTTGATCTGGGAGACGTCGAACTCGCTATAGAGCCGGTTGTTGGTCTTGGGCTCCCGCACCGGCTTGATGAAGCCTTCCTTTTCGTATTCGCGGATGCGTTTTTGGCTCAGATCGACCAGGCGGGATACTTCGTTAATCAAATACATGTTGTGCTTGCCCAGACCCTGGGGCGCCAGGGTATAGAAGTAATTGCGTGTACATGGCCATGGTTAACACAGCCCGCTGCCCAGGGCAAGGTCAAAACCATTTATTAAGGAAGCACTTCCCTTGACTGCCGCCGCCCGAAAAGGCTAGAATTTTCTTATCAAGGGCGCCAGGTATCGCGCCCTAAGCGGGTCATGAATCGCCCTGCTGTGTTCGTCACCACGAACCCGGCGGGGCTTTTGTATTTGTAAGGCCCATCTTTACCAAGGGGGAGGTTTGCCATGAAAAACATAGGGCAGCACAAGACAGCCGTCTGGCTGCTGGCGGTCCTGCTGCTGGTCGCTACGGCCTCGGGCTGCACGGTGAAATTCGCTTCGGATTACGACGAGGTTTTTGACAAGCAATTGGCCAGCTTTCAAAAACAATACAATGATTTTCTCATCAAGGTGGCCGTGGATAGGCTGAAATACTGCGATGCGGCATCAACCGAATTTTACGACGGGGTGGTTTTGAAAAACATGCGTTTTTTAGTCACCCGAGCGTATGTCCAGGGCATGCACACGGCCAAAACGCCTCTTCCCAAACTGATCACTCAAAAATGCAAACCAACCCCCAAGGCGCCAGCCAAACCGGGCGATGACCAGGATAAGACCCTAAAATTGTGCCCCTTGCGGGTCACAACCAAGAAAGACAAAAGTGGAAAGCCCAAAGGGATTCTGACCCCGGACTATAAAGCCGAGTTCGCGGAAATTTGGAAACGCAGGCAGGACATGGTCTTTGGGCCCTATGACCTGGAGGTTCTGGCCTGCCGCTGCAACCAAAGCTTCAGCCAGGCCTTGGGAGACGCCCTAGACGACGTCAGTTTGGTTACTTTGTGTCAACTCCACTTGCTCTGGAAGTCGCTTTACCGCTTGGCCCTAGACCACGCGGTGGCCAGCGCCAACGGAAAAACCCTGCATTCAAGACAATTGGCGGTCCACTCCAGACAAGTCGGCAGCTTTTTCCAAAACCTGATGTTTTTGGAAAAGGAAAAAAAGGCCGCCAGAAGTATTGGTAAAGACAAATAGCCTATAGGAGGAAACACCATGTCAATCGATCCTGTTGCCCTGGCCAATGAGATGTTGGAAGCCGCCAAGGACATCCTCGCCGGAGATTGGTCCAATCACCAAGGCGTTTTGGCGGCCCAATCCGCCGCCATAGCCGCTCAGGCCGTAGAAATTGAGAGTCTGGCCGCCCAGGGTCTGGTAACCGAGGACAATGCCGAAGTGTATCGCGGCATGATCAGGGACCTGGTCAACGGCCTTAAATGGCTGCTGGTGGGCCTGGCCATATTGACCATAGAGAAGATCATAAACGCCTTTTTGGACATACTCAAGGCCGCCCTGAACACCGCCTTGGGATGGGGTTTTTTGTAGGCAACCGGACGGGGCGAAAAGGGGGAAGCGTGCAGATCGACTTTCACTACTACGCCATTGGGGTTCTGGCCCGGGCGGCCGGCTTTCCCGAAGAGGAAGCCCTGGCCCTGGCCTATGCCAGCCAGTACGTTGACGACGCCACCGAGGAGGCTCCCTTTATCGTGGACGGCGGCTGGGTGGTGCCGGTGCGCACCGCCCACTGCAGCTTCAAATCATACGACCCCATTACCCAAAAATACGTTTTCATTCCCTTTCACTTCATTCCCGACCGGCATTATGAGGACGGCCGCCTGGACTTTGTGGTGCGGCCTAATTCGGGGCTTGCCAACGAGTTGTTGAGTGAGGCCGCAAAAGAAATGAATGAGCGCCTGCGCCTGTGCCGCATCGGCGTCGCCCTGCACACTCTGGCTGACACCTGGGCTCATCAAAATTTCAGCGGCTGGTGGACGCCGCACAACGACGTGGAGACCATCAAGGTCTTTCGGGGAGACCGTTACCGGACCCTGATCGGCGACAATATATATCTGGATCAACTGCCCCAGGTGGGCCACGCCGAGGCGGGACATTTTCCGGATCAGCCCTACCTGCGCTTCAAGTACCGGCGTCCATCTTATGGCGACGAAATAGAGCGCGCCAACTATGATCTTTTCCTGGAGGCGGCGGAGCATATCTACCGGCGTCTGCAGCAGGACTGCCTGAGCGAACCGCTGTCGCCGGTTGCCTGGGAGGAGATCAACTCCCGCCTGTCGGATGCCTTTAGCACCATCGCGGACAAGGACGCGGAGCGGCGCTCGGAGCAGTGGCAGGAGCGCTTTGGCGATCTATTTCAGCAGCCCGAGAAATTTGCCTATGAAAAGCTGGCTTGGCGTCGCGAGGCCCTGGAGCCGGCGGAACCGGCCTTTCTGGAATGGGATGACCTGCACGACGAGTTGCACCCCACCAGGGTGATCAAACCCCGCTTCCGGGCCCGGGAAGGCTTTGAGGATAGCTGGTGGCTGCTGTTCCACCGGGCGGCACTACGCCAGCAGCAATACGTGCTCCAGCAGGTGGCCGCTCAAATCCCGGCCTAGCCCGGATATTTCACGAAGGCCGGTCGTCCGGCTGCGC
>JANQFN010000544.1 GCA_028277825.1 Desulfarculaceae bacterium | reverse complement strand
AGCACCACCGAGTCATCGCGGCTGTAATAGGGCGTCTGCCCATAGACAACGGCATAGGCCCGCTCATAGCCCACCGCCGGGCGCACCAACGCCATCGGCTGCACAACCGCACCCGGCGGTTGCGGTGCGTAGACGTCGACCCGCGGGCTCAGCCGGGGGGGAAAGAGATTGCCGGGCCACCAGCCGCTGCCCCCCCAACCCGATTTCAGGTCGATGCGTTTCATCAGTTGCAAGCTTTTGAGCAGCCGCTCCGGGGGCGCTGGCGGAGCCTGCACGCCCGGCGGGGATACCCGCGGCACCACCAGGTATTCCCCCCGGGCGATGATCGCCTCGCGCGTCTGCCCCTTGCCCCAAGGCCTGGCGGTGGGGAAAAGGTCCAAGGGCGACCCGGGTCCGCTGAGCACTCTTGCCTGGGGCGGCAGATTGGCCCTGAGCCAAAAGCGGGTGGCCTGATAGGTATCTTGTTGCCAGAACAGATAGCCCACCGCCGCCGAGCGCCACAGGGAGGCGGTGCCCAAGGCCAGCATCAGGGCGGCCACGGCGGCCACCTGCCAGGCGTAGTTGGGCAGGCGGCGGCAAAGCAGCACCAAGGGCCAACAGGCCGCCACTGCCGCCACCGGCAGCCACACCGCCAACCAGCCCTCGGGAAGCCCCAGGGGCCATAGCAAGCCTATGATCATGAAGGGTAAGGGACTCAGGGCGATCAAGCAGCGCCGCACCTGACGCCGCCCGATGAGTAACACCAGCGCGATCAGCCACAGGATGGCCACCTCCAGGCCCTGCCCCCCCAGCCACAATCCAACCGCCCGGCGGCCGTGGGAGATCACCGTCCGCGCCCAATCCTGCCCCAGGGCCGACAGGTTGACGTGGGACAGGTCAAAGGGGGCGTGCTGGGACCATTCCAGCACCAAGGCCGGGGAGCCCAGGGCAAGTCCCAGGGCCAGCCCGGCCAACAAGTACAGCGGCCACAGAAGCATCCAGCGCGACCGCTCGCTGCGCATCCGCCAAAGGCCCATACCGGCGGCGGTCAGGACCAGCGGCGCCATTATCATACCCACCGGCTTTACCGTGACGGTCAAACCCAGCACCAGTCCCAAACCGCAATACAGGCCGGAGCGGGGCGACTCCATGACCAGCCAGGCCAGCCAGGCGCATAACAGCACCATGAAGCCCAGGGGCGTGTCCAGGAACAGGTAGTGGCTTTGCGCTACTAAAAGCGGGTTCAAAGCCACCAAGAGGGCCGCCAGCATGCCGGTGGCCAAGCTGTCAAAACAACGGCGGCCCAAAAGATATACCAGGGGAATTTGGGCGGCGCCCAACAGGGCCGCGGCCAGACGCCCGGCGAGCAGGCCGGACATGCCCACTTCGGCCAGGCTGCGCACCTCGCCCACCAAAAGCTGGGCGAGACCGGCCACCAGCGAGGCGACTCCCTTTAAGAGCGCGGCCAGGGAGAAAAAGGCCTGGGCCCATATACCGGGATAGGTGGGTTGGGACCAGGTCAGTTCCTCCACCACCCGCCAGCCCCACTCGCCGGAGGCGGGCGAGCCGCCCTCATGGGGCCCCCAGGCCAAGCCCCACAGGCGTAGGGCCAGGCCCAAAAATAACAGAAAGGCCAGCAAAATCCGCCGGGGCGGTATGTGCTTGACTAGCATCATGCGGGCATAAGGCGCAGCCGGGCCCGGGCCGCGGTCAAATCAGCGATGACCCCAACAATAACTCGACCGTCCCGCTGCCGCTAGAACTGACTCTCTATGGCCTCATAAGAGCAAGCGGGGATGCAGGACTCGCATATGATGCAGTGGCTGGGCTCGAAAATCAACTCGCGGCTCACCGGATCCACGGTGAGGGCGTCGGTGGGGCACACCGCCGTGCATGCCGTGCAGTCAACGCAACGCTCGTCATAGTGCCGCATCTCCTGCACCATGGGGTCCACTTCAACCCCGTGTTCATCCAAATAGGCCAGGCCCTGCTCCAGGCTCTCTTTGCTGCCTTGAAGCTCCACCACCATGCGGCCCCGCTCGCGCGGCTTCACCCTGGCCCGCAGGATGTTCACCTGCAGGTCGAACTGGCGGATAAGGTTATTGGTCACCGGCTCCTGGATAAGCCGGGGCGGAAAACTAAGGACTAGCATTTTTTTAACCAAGATGACGCCCCTTTACTTGTGCCGCCCGGCCCGCCAACGCAGGCCGGACGGAAATTTCCTACAGTCCCTCGGCCAACTGGGCCCCCGGCAAGGGAGCCACCGGCTTGGTGAGCAAGAAGCTGCCCTCTATGATGCTCTGCTTCAGCTCTTGGGCCACTTCACGTCCCATGGCCCTGCTGGCCAGGCAGCCGGTGGGCACCTTTTTGCCTTCGATCTCAATGGAACCGGTCATCAGTTCGGCCATGGACACCCGGCCCAAGTCCGCCAGGCGGCCCAGGGGATAGTTCTCCGAGTATTCCACAATGGGGTAGGTGATGTCCTCGTCGCTGATGGCGCAATAGGCCATCACCGTCTCATCCACCACCGGTATGGGCATGCCAAAGCCCACCGACAGGGTGACGCCGTAGCCGGTGAGGGAGGCGGCGCGCAGATACTTGGGAACCATGCCGCCCAGATCGCCCATCACCGCCACCGTGGCCGAAGGCGCCATGGGCAGGTCCTTGTCGTCCCGTTTGGGCTTGCCCACGTGCTGGGTGCCCGGCCAGGTGACGTAGCCCTCGCCGCCACCCAGGAATATGCGGGTGCCGATGCCCAGGGTCCTGAGCAGGGGATCGTTGAGCAGGGGGCTCAGTTCGCCGGCGGTGGAATAGTTGGCATTGCCCAGCCGCGGCTTGATCACCCCCATGTAGGTGTAAATGGTGCGGTCGCTCATGTTGATGGCCACGTTGTAGAGCTGGTAGGCGTTTCGCGGGTTGAACAGCACAGCGTTGTTGAAATCCTCCAGGCCCACCTCCATATTGAGTTCTTTGCGCGGATAACAGTCGGTGCCGTAGGTCTTGGCCGACAGCTTGGCCTTGCCGCCGCCCACCAGTTTCTCTATAACGTGGGCCCCACCGAATTTGAACAGGCCGGGGTAGACCGCGTTGCGCGGGTCTTCATCAGGCAGGGCCGTGCAGCCCAGGCAGATGTCGGCGGCGGCCCAGCCGGCATAGGCGGGGACCTCGTCCAGGGTTATGGTGCCGCCCCCGCACTTGATCTTGGGGGTGGGTTGCTTGAGGTTGAAATACATGCCTGAGGAGCACATGGGCCCGAAGGTGCCTGTGGCCACCACGTCAACTTGCGCGGCCGCCTCCTTGACGCCTTTTTCCTTGACCAGGTCCACGACCTCCTCAGCCGTGGCCACCACCACTTTCCCCGCCTTTATTTTGGCGTTGATCTCCTCGATACTCCTCATGGCTGATCCTTGCTCCTGGGGTGGTTATTGCGCTGCGGCCTCGGGGGTCGCGCAGCTCTCGTCCTTTTCCTTCTGCCGCCTGACCAACTCGGCCAGATCGATGCCGGTGAGAAAGTCCACCAGCAATTGTCCCATGTCGCCCCACACCATGTGCACGGTGCAGCCGCCCACCCGGTCGCAGTACTGAGCGTCCTGCACGCACTCCACCGGAGCCAGGGGGCCCTCCAGGCTGCGCACGATGTCATAGAGGGTTATGTTGGCCGGCTCGGTGGAAAGCAGATAGCCGCCCCGGGCGCCGCGCACGCTCTTTACCAAGCCGGCGCCTTTCAAGGGGATTAGCAACTGCTCCAAATATTTAGCCGAAATTTCCTGGCGCGAGGCCAGGTCCCGCAAGGGCACCGGTCCCTTACCCGAATTGATGGCCAACTCCAACATGGCCCGAACTCCGTAGCGTCCTCTCGTTGATAGCTTCATTGTGACCTACCCGTGATTTGAAGAATAAGACTCAACGATCC
>JANQFN010000540.1 GCA_028277825.1 Desulfarculaceae bacterium | reverse complement strand
GCGCACCTGTTCAGCCGCTTCCAAGTCCGCGCCCAGGGCCCGGGCCAGGCGGTCCATCTGCACGTTTAGATCGGCTTGATTTTGGCCCTGAGGATAGTCAAAGCCCAGCATTCGTCGGCCGGCCTTTTGCAACAGCTCCATCAGGGCGTGGGTATTGGAGCAGTCCCCCCTGGTGACGCCCACGATGCTTTCCACCTCCGGATGATCCAGGCACCAGGCGTAGATGCCCTTGATCCAGGCGCACAGGGTGCGGGGCAGGCCCAGGTCTTCGGCGCGCTGCACCAGGGCCAAAGGGCCGGGATCGGTAATGAAACGGTTGTTGAGGTCCACCGGGGTCCAGCCGCCGGCCAGGGCGATCTCCACCGGGATGGTGGAGGTGAGGCCGAGCTGGCGGGTGGTAGACATATGTTGGTTTTAACCAAATAATAATTGTTGGGTTGCTGGCTAGTGCTACTGGTGGATAAGCCATCGAATTGACAGTTAGAGGGTATCACAGAATACAGAGAACGGGACGTACTTGGCTACGGCACAGCCAGCCGCCGCTAGGCAAGGCACCTGGCAAGCTTCGGCCGGAGGCGTAGTTATTGCTACGTCGAGGTCGGAGCGAAGCCAGTAACACAGTATAGCGGTGGCTGGCGAAGCCGTCCTCAGTGACCCTGGCGATAGGCGCCGGGCGTAACGCGAACCCTGCAATCCACCGCCAGAGCCCCACCCGGTCCCACCAGCAGGGGGTTGAGATCCAGTTCCTGGATGTGATGCAGGCGCGAGGCCAGCATGCCCACCCGCATGATCACTTCCAGCAACTCGGGCCGGGACACCGGTGCCACGCCCCTAAAGCCCTTGAGCAAAGCCGCGCCCCGAAGCTCATCCAGCATCTGGCCGGCCTCGCGGTCGTCCACCGGCGCCAGGCGCAGACTCACGTCCTTGAGCGCCTCGGCGGTCACCCCTCCCAAGCCGAACAAGAGGACCGGGCCAAAGGCCTGGTCATGCTTGGCGCCCACGATCACCTCTTGGCCGCCGCTGATCTGGCTCATTACCACAACCCGCTGGCACCCCATGCTGCTGAACATTTTTTCCGCCGAGACGCGAACCGACTCGGGGTCGTTCAAGTCCAGGACCACGCCGCCAGCCTCGGTCTTGTGCAACAGTTCGCCGCCGCCCACCGCTTTGAGCACCACCGGCCAGCCCATGGTCCCGGCGGCCTGCACTGCCTCATCCGGGCTCAGGGCGGTGGTGAATGCGGCCACCTGGATGCCCGCGGCCATGAGCAGATGCAAGGCCTCGGGCAGTTCCAGCCAGCCGTCCTCGCCGGCGGCAGACAATACCCGCTCGCAGCGCACCTGGTCGAAGTTCACCCCGCAGGCATTGAGCTTGCCCTGGGGGATGCCGCCAGCGAGCTGGGCCTGGGAGATGGCCATGATGGCCTGATCGCCATAAGGGAACAGGGGCTGGTCGCTCAGGGTGCTGGCGTAGGCGATCTCCTCGGGGTGGGCCATCAGGCACAGGCCCACCGGCTTGTCCGCCGCCCGGCTCAAATCAGCCGCC
>JANQFN010000517.1 GCA_028277825.1 Desulfarculaceae bacterium | reverse complement strand
AAGTGCAAATGAATTAGATCGGCTTAATACAGCCATTTCCCCGAAGGCCTTCCCCCCGCGGGAGGGCCTTCGGGCTTTTCAGACCTGGCGGAGGGGATTGCAGCCGAAATGCTGCCTGTCCGGTCCGTGGTCATGGCCCCGACCATGGCATGGTTTACAGGCGGATCACGGTGGGCTTTTCCCGCTCATCCACTTCGATGCCCACATAGTCGCCGGTCTTGAAATCCAGGGCCCGAAAGGCCTCCACCACTTCCTTGTGGCGCCCGGCGGCCCAGTACACCGACCAGATGGGGGTGCGCACCGTGTTGATGCCGTAGGCGTCGTGGCTGCACAGGTTGCGCCGGAATTTGTCCCGGGCGATCAGAGTGTCGGCCTCGGCCAGAAACTGGTCAACTTTGTAAAGGTTGCGGTACAGGGTGGTGGAGAGGCGCTTCTGCAGTTCAGGGGTGTCGTCCAGATAGTGGTTGGCCACCTGGTATAGCTGCTCGGGCACCTCGATGGACAGGCCCAGGACGCCAAAGCGTTCATGGCGCAGGGCGAAGGCCTCCATGTCGTTCTCAAAGTCCTTTATCCGCTCAATGATGTCCTCGAAGCGCTTTTCCGGCCCCACGCAGCCGTGCACCAGATCTTCGCAGTCGCTGATCAACTCCAGATACAGGCTGCGGTTGTCCATGACATAGATGCAGCGCTCCCGGTAATTGCGGCGCTTGCGAATGCGGCGCATGCCGTCCAGATTCAGAGAGCGTTCGCTTTCTTTCAGTTCCAGGGTCTCCACCTTGGAGATGTCCTTGGCCTGCACCACGTGAATCTGTCCGTCGGGCGAGATGATGTATTCGATCTCGCACCTGAAGCCCAAACAGGACTGCACCTCTTCGGAGACCTGCAAGAGCCCCAGGTCATGGGGAGTTTGGGTGATGTAAGGCTCGCCCTGGAATTTGTGGGTGCGGTCCCGGCAATAGCCGAATTCCCAATGATCGCCGATCATCTTGGCCATCACGTTGGTGCCCTCCACAAAGGGCATGACCAGGACGCCGGTCTGCTCAACGTCGATGCGGGGCGCGTGGGAAAAGCGCTGCTGCCGCTTGAGGCTGAGACGCTTCTCATCCATTACCGTCTTCATGATGCGGGTCCGCGCGTATTTTACGCCGCCCACGTCGGCATAGGTCTCCAGAGAGTCGAAGGTGCCCCCTTTGTAGCGCTCCTCCTGCGGGTGACAACTGCGCACTATCACCTTGTAGCCCGCGCAGTACTCGCCCAGGAACTCCTCCAGGGCCTCGAAGCGCTCCTGGGCGAAATCCTCGGGCGGCATGTAGAGAAAAAAGGGCACGTTGAACTGGGCCTCGGCCAGCTTGACCAACAGAGCCGCTTTTTCAGGCAGGCCTTTTTCGTCGGGCTGCATGACTTTCATCCCCAAAAGACCAAGGGCCGGCCCCACGGACCAACCCCAACCGATTCATTCCCAAAGGACGGCGCTTCCGGCGGAAAGGGAAAACCTCTCTCTATAGCTTATGGGACCTAGGAGCCATATTTCTGCAAGGCCTCCCGCACCGCGGCCTCGCGTTTTTCTTCCACCAATAGCAAGCGGTTGGACTTGGCTTCCTTGATCTTTTCACTCAGGGCCTCTATCTCAGCCGGCTTCTCCAAAAAATCCATGGCGCCCAGTTTCACCGCCTCCACTCCCTTTTGTACCGTGGCGTGGCCGGTTAGTAAAATGACCTGCATTTCCGGGTGCTTGGCCCGGATGCGCTTCAAGGTTTCAATGCCATCCATCTCCGGCATCATCATGTCCAGAACAATGGCGTCAAATGTCTGTTTTTCCAGTACTTCCAGCGCCTGCAATCCATTTCCGGCGGTGTCCACGCTGAATCCGTGGTTTTCCAGACGCTCGGAAATGGTTTCCAAAAGTTCAGGTTCATCATCCACAATCAACACGGTCGCCTCGGACATCATCTCCTCCTGTGCATCCGGCCCAAGGTTGGCCGGATCGATTCTGTTTGTATCTTAAAATTTTAACACAAGGCTTGATGTCCCGCTCCCCCTTGCGGCCACCGGCAACCATATCCTTGGTTTTTTCAGCGGGAACCGGATAATGAAACCCCAGCCTCAAACACACCCGGAGGCGCCGAACATCTTTACCCGGGTTCCCTTGACCTTTGCGGTTGGGCCCTTTCATACTTATCTATGTAAGTAGAGTATGGCGCCCGGTAGGATCATCTGTTGCAGATGAGCATCTCCAGGCGCGGGTCCGCGAACGAATTTGCCTTATGAGTATCTCATCTTAGGTATCAGGGGGTGCGGGACCCGGACATAGTTCCCTACCTGGTCTGGGTGGAAGCGAACAGCCAGCGGCTCTTGGGCTCTGAGAAATTTGTGATCAGGTTGCTGCCGAGGAAGCCCCCATGCCCCTAAGCATAGGCTCGACATTCTCTCCACACCCCTTTGTTTCAGTTGGCCCCGGCCGCCTGATCTTGGTCCTGGCGCTGCTGGCCGTTCTGGTCCTATCGCCCTCGGGGCCCGCGGCCTCCGCGCCGCCAAAGGACAATTCCGCGGCCGGGGCTGAAAATGAGGGCCTGAGCCTCACGCGGTCCATCAGTACCACTCTCTCCTTGCAGCCCTCCATCGCATTGGGCAAGGCGGATGTGGAGTCCTCCCGGGGCACCGTGAAGGAAAAGGGCGCCCCCTTCGACCCCACCCTCAGCGCCGGCTTCGACTATGAATTCCAAAGCATCCCTCTGCCCGAGACCGAGGCGGTGGAAGTGGGCTCCAGCGTGGAGAGGCAGGAGACCGTCACCAGCAACCTGTCGTTAACCAAAAGATCGCGTACGGGCATAACCTTTACCCCCTCCATTGAGATAGAGCGGGTCTCGGGACTCAACACCTCCACTCTGCAGGAAAGCACCCCCTCCAACACCGTGGTGACTTTCGCCCTGGACATCCCTCTGCTCAGGGGCCTGGGTGTGGAGGCCACCGGCGCCGAAGAACTGGCCGCCATACAAGACCTGGAGGCCTCCAAGCTGGATTTGGCCCACACCGCCTCCCAGAGCGTGCTCAACACCACCCTGGCCTATTGGGACTATCTGGCCTCGCAAAAAAAACTGGCCATCATGCGGGGCATGGAGACCAGCGCGCAGAAGTCCCTGAAAGACATGCGCCTGATGGTGGCCAACGACGCGGCGCCGGCCAGCAACCTGGAGACGCTCAAGGCCAATCTGGCCGCCAAGACCGCCGACCGGGTGGCGGCCGCCCAGGATCTCTACGCCAGCCGCCAGAGCCTGGGCCTGGCCATGGGCCTGGCCTACCAGGCCATCGACGATCTGCCCCTACCCAGCCAGCCATTCCCGGAACCGGTCAGGCAGCGAAAGCTCAACATCGACCAGAGCGCCCTGATCGAACAGGCGCGGGAACAGCGCAAGGACCTGGCGGCCATGAAGACCAGGGGCAAGTCGGCCAGAATTTTGGTGGTTGCGGCCGAGAACATGCTGTTGCCCCGCTTGGACTTGAGCCTCAAGGCCGGCTACCAGGGACTGTCGGAGGGCTCCGAGTTTTCCGAGTACGTGGGCTCGGTGGTGGAGAATACGGAAGGGCCCAGCTACGGTGGCGGCCTGAAGTTCCAGATGCCCTTTGAAAACTCCGAGGCCAGGGGCGTTCTGCTACAGCGCACCTCCACCCTCCGGAAAAACCTCATAGACACCTC